>JASLCO010000028.1 GCA_030146505.1 Moraxellaceae bacterium | reverse complement strand
CAAATCCACGGTGGTGGTGGAGGCCGCTCCACCCAGTGCCGCCTGCACACTGGCCACGCCGGTATAGGCGAAAAGATTGAGGAAGTGTTTGTCTTTTGCCTCCTGCGCCATCTGCAGGCGCAGCGGCCGGTGATCGAGGAAAAGCCCGGTATCCAGATAGTCCGTGAGATTCACCTGCAGGACGGCACGACCTTCGCGCACCTCCTGGAAACGGCCCTGGCTGCCCTTTTTCTCGTATTGCTGGCTGCCCTTCTGGCGCGAGCGTACCTTGATGAAGACATTTTCGCGACGCAGACCAAAGACATGGCGTATGCCCAGCAAGGCCAGCTTGAAACGGGCTTCGGCCTTTTCCGGGTCTACCGTTTTTGGAGGCGCATATTCCTGCACATGCAACTGGCCTTCGTAGACATCCACGGCCAGATTGAACTCCGGCATGTCGGCATCGTAAACACGATAGCAATGCACGCCTTCGGCAACCGCCTGCTTCTGGGCAGCCTTCAGGTTCTTGCGCAGGCGGTTGGCAAACGCCTGGGCCTCTTCGGGAATTCCGTCTTCCGCTTCCCGGAAAATGGCATCACGCACAGGCGCTGCCGGAATATCGGCATGACGGGCATACACGATGATTGCGCCATTATGCAGGCGCAGCGTGGAGCGATGCTGGAAACCCAGGGCATCGACATGCTGGATATCAGAGGCCAGCACACTGGCTTCCCAACCGGCAAGCTGCTGCGAGGCCAGACGACCCAGCGCACGATAGAGCTCGCGTATCACCGGCTTTTCACCCAGGCGTTCGCCGTAGGGAGGATTGGTGACAAGCAGACCTTTTGCGTTTGTGTCCACTCCGTCCGGATGCTGCAAATCGGCCAACTCGCGCTGCACCACTGAAACCAGTCCGGAAAATCCGGCGGCCTTGATATTGCGTTGCGCAGCTTCCACGGCGTCAGCATCGGCATCAAAACCCTGGATTTTCTGCGTCAGGCTTTTCAGGCCGGCCTCACGGCGCTGCCGGGCCTGATCGCGCACCTGCAACCACAGCTCAGGCTTGTGTGCGCGCCAGCCGAAGAAACCGAAATAATCGCGCTGCAGGCCGGGTGCGACATCCGCTGCCATGCAGGCCGCTTCAATCAGGAAAGTACCCGAGCCGCACATGGGGTCCAGCAGCGCGGCAAAATCGAGAGGCCAGCCCGTTTGCAACAACAGGGCGGCAGCCAGTGTTTCTTTCAGCGGAGCCTCCGTCATCGCCTGGCGATAACCACGGCGATGCATGCTGTCGCCGGAAAGATCGATGCTGACATCGAAACCATCGGCATGGGCATGCACCTGCAAGGGCACATCCGGCTTTGAGGTATCCACATCCGGACGCTGGCCGTGCCGCTCGCGGCAATGATCCACCACCGCATCCTTGAGCTTGAGCGCCAGATATTGCGTGTGCACCTTCACACCGCGCGCCGCCGTGGCATGAACGGCAATGGTGCCGGCGGGATCCAGCACATCTCCCCAGGCAAATTCACGCGCACGGGCATAAAGCTCATCCGGCGTGCTGCCACGGGCACTGAACAGTGGCAACAGCACGCGCGAGGCCACGCGCGACCACAGGCAGAGGCCATAGGCCTGCTCCAGGCTCGCCGGCACCATCAGGGCACCATGACTACGCCGGATATCTGTCAACCCCAATCCGGTCAGTTCATCCTTGAGGATGTCTTCGAGGCCGTCGGCACAGGTCACCACCAGTTCAAATTTCATAAATTCTGCTTTTTCAGTTGCTTAGGCCTTCTTTTCCAGAAAGCCAACGAAGTATTGCCGAGCCGACTATTACTTTCCAAGCTTATGAAAATTAAATCATCGACAGTTACAAACCACCGCGCTTCAATCAGAGGACTGCGCCTTGGGCGCAGCTCCCTCCCCTTCCCCAATGCTTGGCAGCAGACTGCCGATCACCAAGGACCTTGGAGCTTTCTGCGGTGTCATCCCGGCACCCTTCACCACGGAAGGTTTGCAGCTCACCAAAACTGCCTGCCTTCTTCAGAACATCCCTTCTCGGGACACAAAGAGGTGACTGATGAAAAGACACAAAAGGGAACGTGATGAACTGCTGTTTTCACGAGGATTCAACGCCGGCCTTTCCGGCCGTTCCCAGGAACTCTGCCCCTATCAGGATATCAATCTGCGGCAACACTGGATGGCTGGCTGGCGTGAAGGCCGCAGCAATCAGCATGACGGCCTGCGCGGCGTATCTGCCCTGCATGTCGTTCCGCGTATCTAGCGCCACATACCACTGCATTTGAAAGTTGTACCTGGAACATAGGGTGTAAACCCTCCGCTGGCCATAAAGGGCCGAGCTGCCGCCCCTCCTGCATGAGCAGGAATCCGGGGCGGCATTTTTATTCAGGTACGCACTGCAGCAATGGCAGCCGCCGCCTCACGGATCAATGCCGGTCCGCGATAAATGAAGCCGGTGTAAATCTGGACCATGGCTGCGCCGGCAGCGACCTTCTCGGCAGCACTGGCCCCATCGGTAATCCCGCCCACCCCTATCACCGGCAGCTTGCCTTCCAGCGCCGCCACCAGCTCGCGCTGCACGCGCAGGGACGAGGCACGCACCGGAGCACCGCTGAGTCCGCCGGTTTCACTTCCATGCAGCAGCCCTTCCACACCCGTACGGCTGATAGTGGTATTGGTGGCAATCACGGCATCAATTTCAAAACGACGCAGCTGCTCGGCAATCACTTCCACATCGGTCAGCTCAAGATCCGGCGCAATCTTCAATGCCAGCGGCACATAGCGGCCATGCTGG
>JASLCO010000400.1 GCA_030146505.1 Moraxellaceae bacterium | reverse complement strand
CCTGCTTGGTATTTTGATGTGCATTATTCTGGCTTATTTTATTTAGACCCTGATACTTTTAGGTACTATGTTGCTGCCTTTATAAACGCATATATTCATAAATTTGAAGATTTTAGGCCAAATGGGCTTGCTATCAGTACGTGGATTGGGGTTTTAAGCCCATATGATGAGGGAGGGGCTGGGCCCAATGAGTATTTAGTGGGCTATTACAGAGGTTTATCAAGAATACAAGTTCGAATTATTGCAAGATTCATGTTCTATGTTTCAGAAAATTTATATGAATCTCCTGAGGTGAGGCAATTGGCGGATATGAATCGTAGGAGATTTTGGGAGAATTTTTCTTGCTAATGGTTGGGGGCATATTTATATAGCCTCCAAGCGTCTTTTTAGGGTTTTTAAAAAATAATTTTTCATTGATGGAAAGTATTAAGTGCATTTTATAAGTCATGGTCCGGTGAAAAATATGCACAGGCTGTCAGGGTTTACCCTTTTGGAGCTGCTTGTGGTTTTGGTAATTATTGGCCTGTTGGTTGGTGTTGTTGCTCCGAATCTTTTCAAAAATGTCAACAGCTCTGAAATAACAACGGCAAAAGCCCAAGTCGATGCCTTGGGCAAGGCTTTGGATCAGTATCGCCTCGACAACCGCAGCTATCCGGGAACACAGCAGGGCTTGGCTGTATTGATGGTTCGTCCGGCTGATGCCTCTGAATGGAATGGTCCTTATCTGCGTAAAGCGGTGCCTCTTGATCCTTGGGGGCAGCCTTATCAGTACAAAAGCCCGGGCCAACACAACCCCGACTACGATCTTTTTTCCTTTGGCCCCGATAAGGCACCGGGCGGCGAAGGAGAGAATGCGGACATTGGCAATTGGTAGGAAAGACAGATGCCGCGCTATCGCATACAGGGGGTGACAACAGCGGGAATAATGCAGGAGTCTATTGTCACTGCTCATTCCCTGATTGAGGCTGAGAAGGTTGCCCGCCAGTCCGGTGTGCAGATTCTGGATATCCGGCCTTTGTCCTTGTCTGTGCCGAGTCTGAGGCCCAAGCCATCGTTTGATCTGGCGCTGTTCGCGCATGAACTGAAAGCCCTGCTCAAGGCAGGGCTTTCGCTTGTAGAGACACTGGAAACCCTGCAGGAGCGTCAGCAAGATGTGAATGCGCGGGGTGGCCTCATTCTTTCCGAATTGTTGCGTGCGATGCGGGAGGGCAAACCTTTTTCGCAGGCGCTTTCTGCTTTTTCTGATGAGTTTCCCGAGCTTTTTGTGGCCTCCATTGCGGCCAGTGAACAGACGGGCGAAATGCAGGCGGCACTGGAGCGCTATCTGCGTTATCACGAACAGATGGCGCTGATCAGGCAGAAGATCGTCAGTGCCGCTCTTTATCCTGCCATGCTGATGGTGGTGGGTGGTGGTGTCGCCCTCTTTTTGCTCTGCTATCTGGTGCCGCGCTTCAGTCACATTTATGAAGACATGGGTGAGCAGTTGCCGTTGGCATCGCGCCTACTCATGCAATGGGGCATGTTTGTCAGCCAACACGGCATGATGGTGGCGGTTGCCATTGTCGGTTTGCTGTTCGCTGCCATGTCTGTTTTCAGCAATCCTGCCTTGCGGCAAAAAATGGCGGGGGTTTTGCAGAGAAGCCGCCTGATTGGCAGCCAGCTCAGGCTTATGCAGCTTTCCCGCTTCTATCGCTCTCTGGGGCTGCTGCTTCAAGGCGGTATTCCCGCCTTGAGGGCCATGCGAATGACGCAGCCTTTGCTCGCGCCAGCGTTGCAACTGGCCATGGAGGAGGCCATGCAGGGCGTCTCGCAGGGGCACTCACTCAGTGCCAGTCTGCAGTCTGTTGGGCTGACCACACCGGTGGCCCTGCGCTTGTTGCGTGCGGGTGAGCGTAACGGTCAGTTGGCCGATATGCTGGAGCAAACGGCTGCTTTCCATGACAGGGAGGTTGAGCAATGGGTGGAGCGTTTTGCCAAGCTTTTCGAGCCTGTGTTGATGCTGCTGATTGGCGGTGTCATCGGGGGCATAGTCGTATTGCTTTATCTGCCCATATTTGAGCTGGCCGGGAGCCTGCAATGACAGCCATCGCTCCCGTATTCTTTGAAGAGGCCCGCCGGGCCAGCACACAGGGTGAACCTTTTTTGCTGGCCTTGCAGCGCCTTTCTGGTCTGGATGCCGACGTGCTCATCAGGGTTGCCGAGCAGCACGCGGGGATGCCGGCCTTGTCGTTGGCTCGCATGGAGCAAATGACGCCGGATTTTGGTCTGCTGGATTACGCTGATTGCCTGCGCCGGCAGTGCATCATTCTGATGGATGATGCCGACGGCCGTTTTTTTGTGGCATCCGATCCTTTTGATGACAGGCTTTTCACCTGGGCCAGTTACCACATCGAAGCCGGTTTTCGTGTTGCCTTTTCTCATCCTCTGGAAATACGCGCACTGTTGTCCCGCCTGGAAGAGCATCAGCAGGTCCTGTCCCAGCTCATACGCCTGGAGACTGAAACCGGTGGGCTTGAGGATAGTGAAGAGATATCGCTGGCTTCCATTGCCCAGGACGAAAGCCAGGTTGTCCGCTTTGTGAACTCCACGCTGTATGACGCCCACAAGGCCGGGGCAAGTGATATCCACTTTGAAAACACGGCACAGGGCCTGGTGATCAAATACCGCATTGATGGTGTTTTGGCAGAGGCCAGGCGCTTGCCGGATGTTGCACTGACCGATCAGGTGATTTCCCGTATCAAGGTCATGGCTGAGCTGGATATCGGCGAGAAGCGCATTCCCCAGGATGGTCGCTTTGCCGTGACCATGGCGGCCCGTGAAATTGATTTCCGTGTTTCCATCATGCCGGGCCTTTTCGGTGAGGATGCGGTGCTGCGTATTCTTGACCGTCAATCGCTCACCGCAGAAGCGGCCCAGCTTAGCCTGGATATTCTCGGTTTTGACGAGGACACGCGGTCCATCATACGCCGCCTGGCCATGCAGCCTTATGGCATGCTGCTGGTTACAGGGCCAACGGGTTCGGGCAAGACTACCTCGCTCTACGCCACCCTCAGTGAAATCAACAAGGGCAATGACAAGATCATCACCATTGAAGATCCGGTTGAATACCAATTGCCCGGTGTACTCCAGATTCCCGTGAATGAAAAGAAGGGGCTGGATTTTGCCCGTGGCCTGCGCTCCATCCTCCGCCACGATCCTGATCGCATTCTGGTGGGTGAAATCCGTGATCAGGAAACGGCTGAAATTGCCGTGCAGGCGGCACTGACGGGCCATCTGGTTTTCACTTCGGTCCATGCCAACAGTGTTTTCGATGTCATCAGCCGCTTCCATCACATGGGCGTGGACCCGTACAGCTTTGTGACGGCTTTGAACGGCATTGTCGCTCAGCGATTGGTGCGCCTCATCTGTACGCACTGTGTGCAAGCCGTGACCCCGGACGAGATGCTGCTCAAGGACTCGGGGCTTTCTGCAACGGATACCAGCCAATTCACATTCCGGCATGGAAGTGGCTGCATGCATTGCCGTGGCACCGGTTACAAAGGACGACGTGCACTGGCCGAGGTTCTCGTGCTGGGTGATGAAATGCGCCAGATGATCTTGCAGCAATCTCCGCTGGCGGAACTCAAGGCATGGGCGCGGCGGCAGGGCATGGTTTCCATGCGTGAGCAGGCTTTGCGTGCCGTGCAGGCCGGGCAGACAACCCTTCAGGAAATCAATCGTGTCACGTTTGTGGAATAGCCACCGACTGTATGCCTATATGGCGGATGGCCAGATTACGGCTGTCCTGGCGCGAGGATGGCTCAAGGCCGAACCATTGGAGCAGCATGAGTTTCCTGTTGATGAAGGGAAATTCGAGAGTGCTGTGGCTGCAATATGCGAAAAATGGCCACATGCCAGAAGTGCCCGCATGACACTGACACTGGGTGGGCAATCGCTCCGCTATCTGACCTTGCCTTGGGGTGAGGGTCTGGCGCGGCAACAGCTGCGGGAAAAGTTGGCGCGTGCGTTGTTCGAGAACCAGTTCCAGCAGTCTGCTTCCGGTTGGCAGTTTTCTTTTGGCCCCCTGTCTTACGGCAGGGCGGTATTGGTGGCATGCGTGCAGCAGTCCACGCTGGCCGCACTCACACACTCACTGGCGCAACAGGGTGTGCATCTGTATTCGGTCCAGCCCTTGCTGATGGTGATCTGGAATCATCACCACAAAGTACTCTCGCAAAAGGCGGGCACATTATTGATTCGCGAAGGTCAGCGTGTGCTGCGTATTGAGCATCAGCGGGGTTATATCCATAGCATTTCCCGGCGGCCATTGTTTGATGACGAAATTCCCGGATTTTTGTCGTCCATGAAAGGGCCGGTGCAGTGGGCGTCAGCGCTGCCAATAGCACAACCTGTCCCGACAGCCGTAGAGATCATCCGGCCTCGATCAGAAGGGAGCTTATCGATCTCCGATGTCGGCATGGCTGGTTTTGCTCTTTATGGGGTGGCCTGATGCGCTTGCGTATGGAGCTCATGCCGCCGGTAATGGATTGGCTTGGCTGCATTTTCCTGCTCGCCGGAGTGTTTGGCAGTTCGCTTGCGCTCTGGCAAAGGCAGGAGCTTGTTTCTGCTATTGCCCAGCATAAAGAGGTTATTGCTCAAGAAGAGAATCTGTCGCGGCAAAGTAATTCGGCTGACATGCAGACCCGCTCTCCAGAGGCAGCCAGAGCATTGGTACAGATTGCTCAGGATTTGAATCGTCCTTGGGAGCCCATGCTGGACGCACTGCGTGAAGCCAGTGGTTCATCTGTTCGCATCAACCGCATACAGCCGGGGGAGGATGGGCTGACATTGCAGATTGCGGGTCAGGCTAATGATGCAAAAAGCTTCCTTGCTTATATTGGCCGTCTCAGGGCTGGCAGGGTTTGGCGGACGATAGAGCCGTTGAGTCAGGAACCCATGGAGGCGGGAGAGGTCAGTTTCCAACTGGCACTGGAGTGGCAGCCGTGATGCAGATGCAGAGTTCGTCACTGTCAAGCGTGAAGGTCCTGCGATGGCATGGTCAGCGTGTACTTGATGCACTGACCCCATTCCGCATGTTGGCTTTTGCCTGCTGCGCGCTTTGGCTTGGCCTGCAATGGCAGGTCATAGGCCCCTTGAAGGATTTGAAGAGTGCGTATAGGGCTGAGGCATCTGCATTGATTTCATCCAGGCCAGCTGGTGTCCAGTTGTCATCCCGTGTCCAGCATCGCCTTGAAGAAACCTTGCCGACATTAACTCAACGTGAAGTCCAGGTTGAGAGGCTGATGCAGTTGGCGGATAGAAAAGCGCTGGCGCTGGGACGTCTGGATTACCGTGCCGAGACAGTACCTAGCCTTGAGATTGTGCGTCAGCGTATCAAGGTCAAGGTAGTGGGAGCCTATGCATTACAGCGCTCATTCCTCAATGAGATTCTGGCGACCATGCCCAATGCCGCTGTTGACAGACTGGTGCTTGAAAAGCGCCCAGATCAGGCATCAGAAATGACGGCAATCCTGGAAATATCACTTTTCTATCGTAGCGGGGAGATGAGATGAGGCTTTCATTGTCCCGCCCCTTGCTGGCCCTGCTGCTTGCAGTGCTTGTTGTCAGCATAGTGACATCATTACGCCCACCTCAGGATGCTGCTGTCGGAGGTGTTGAGGCCGATTTGCTGCCACCGGAAAAGTCGGGAGGTGGATCTGCTGCAGATGATGTTTCCTGGGAGAGAGCGCCCTATAAGCTGAAGCAGGATATTAGAAAAAGTGAGCCTGCTGTAAAAGCGGCGACAGTTGTGCTGGTGTCCTCCCCGGAAAGTATGGTTCCGTCAGTTCCTGACAGTGGATTCACCTATATCGGCCGTATGATCCGGGATGGAAAGGTGTATGCCTTTGTCGGCAAGGATGATGAAGTCGAAATTGTGGCAGCAGGTGATGGTCTTGGTCAGGAGTGGCGCCTGGATACAATAGGAAGCCAGAGCCTGACGGTGCGTTACCTGCCTTTGAATGAAACCAGAATCGTGGCCATGAGCCACGATAGATAAGCGTCATCAAGAGCAAAAAAAATGTATCGGATAATGATTCTGACACTACTTGTGTCAGCTCTTGCAGGGTGTGCCAGCTACAGAACAGCTCGACAGGCGGATCATCTCATTCAAAAAGGAAATTATCCTGAAGGAGTGAATCTTTTGCGAGGTCTGGCAGAAGATTATCCTAAGGAGTACCGGCTTCGTTATTTGCGTGCGCGGGATAATGCCACGCAGCAGTTATTGCAGCAGGCCCGCAAAGCCATCTTGGATGAAAAGATGGATGTGGCAGCCAGTCTTTATCAGCAAGTTCTCGCGTATGACTCAGAGCAAGTAGAGGCACAGCGTGGGCTGGAGCTGATTTCCCAAGGTAGGCGCCAGGGAGACTGGTTTGTCAAGGCCGCTGCAGCACATCAGGCCGGTGATGATGAGTCGGCCATGCAGTTGCTGTCGTTGATTTTGGCGGAGAGCCCTCAGAATGCAGGTGCACGGCAGTTACGCCAGACCATAGAGTTGCAACGCCAGCGGGATGACTTGATGGAGCCCCAATTGCGCTCCTCTTTTAAAAAGCCGGTTTCGCTTGAGTTCCGTAATGCCAGTGTGCAGGTGATTTTCGAGGTCCTGTCTCGCTCTTCAGGTATTAACTTCATTTTTGACAAGGACGTAAAGTCTGACTCCAAGACAACCATCTATGCCAAGGAGACGACGGTTGAAGATGCGCTGCAACTCATCCTGAAAACCAACCAGCTTGGCTACAAGGCCCTCAACGATTCAACACTTCTGGTATATCCGGCGACAGGGGACAAAGAAAAGCAGTATGAGGATCTTGTCGTCAGGGCGTTTTATCTGGGCAATGCCGAGCCCAAGAAAGTCCAGGATATGGTGAGAGCTCTGGTTGCGCCCAAGTCCATGTATGTTGATGACAATCTGCGCATGCTGGTAGTTAGGGATACCTTGGCTGTCATTGATACGGTTGAGAGACTGGTTTCCGTCTATGACCTGGCAGAGCCGGAGGTGATGCTGGAGGTCGAGATCATGGAGGTCAGCGACGACAGTATGCTGAATCTCGGTATCACCTATCCCTCTTCGGTGAGCCTGAGTGCCTCAGGGGCTGCCGGGAAGGCAGGGCAGTTGACAATGGATGAGCTCATGCATCTTGGCCGGGGAAATTTCACAGCTTATGTTCCTGATCCTTTTGCTGTGCTGAATCTCAAGCAAACCAGCGGAAAAGCCAATCTTCTGGCTAATCCGAAGATCAGGGTACGTAGCCGGGAAAAAGCAAAGGTTCTCATTGGCGATAAGGTACCTGTAATTACAACAACGACTAACCAGACTTCGGGCTCGACATCTGAGTCCGTTTCTTATCTTGATGTTGGTTTGAAGTTGGAGGTTGAGCCTGAGGTTCACGTTAATAACGATGTCACCATGAGTGTGGGGCTCGAGGTGAGCAATATCGTCAAGGAGGTAAAGTCCACAACAGGTTTGCTGACGTATCAGATCGGAACACGTAATGCGAGTACGATGCTCAGGTTACGCGATGGTGAAACACAGATGCTGGCAGGGCTTATCAAGGATGAGCAAAGGGAAAGTGCCAGTCATGTCCCGGGCTTGGGCAAGATGCCGATACTGGGGAAATTGTTCTCCAGTGAAATTGACAATAAATCCAAGACGGAAATTGTCCTACTGATTACGCCGCATGTTGTACGAAGTCTTGCTACACCAGCTGTCAATGCCATGGCTTTCGCTTCCGGAACTGGCAGCAAAACAACCACACGTCCACTGCGGTTGGGCTCTTCCTCTCACTACAGCTCTGTCAATGAAAAAATGATCTCGTCTGATCTGGCAGAGGCTCCTGGCCTGTCGGGCGTTGAAGTTGCACAGACGGGTGTTTCGCCAAATATAGTGCCGTTGGCATCAACAAAGATTGAACTTGTTTCCCCTGGGAAAATCAGCCCTGATCAGGACTTTACTGTTGTTCTCATGATGCATGGCCAAGGCTTCTCCGAGCTTGGTCTGGACCTGCTTTTTGATCGGCCAGGGGTGGAGCTGGTTCAGGCCAAGCCAGTGGCCAAGATGGCCGATTTTGATGCCGGCATAGAAAGTGGGGTGCTCAAGATCAATATGTCTGAAACTGAATCGTACTCAGGGCCTCTTTGCATGCTGACATTACGGCTAACCGCAACAACGGCCGAGACACTAACAATGACGGTACGCGCTGGCAAGGCGCTGTCTGGAGACAAGCAGCCTCTGTCGCTTACTCTGCCAGAGCCTCAGCTCATCAAGATCGTGCCATGAGAGTTCAAACGGGTTTCACACTGATTGAGTTGATGGTGACGGTTACTATCATTGCACTGCTCGCGTCAGTCGTGGTGCCTATGGCTCAGGTGGTAACACAACGTGAGAAAGAGCGAGAGCTGAAGACAGCCTTGCGTGAAATTCGGAGTGCTCTTGATGACTACAAGCGAGCGTCGGATGAAGGGCGTATTTACAAGAGGATTGATGACACGGGGTATCCCGAGTCTCTTGAGATACTTGTGGACGGGGTGCCTGACTTAAAGGATATCAAGGGGAGAAAGCTTTATTTCATGCGCCGTATTCCTCGTGATCCCTTTAGTGCAGAGGGTAGCCTTCCTGCAATAGAAACTTGGGGTAAGCGCTCATATGTCAGCGAGGCGGATGATCCTCACGAAGGCGATGATGTTTATGATGTTTTCTCGAAAAGCCAGAAGGTTGGTCTGAATGGCATTCGCTATAGAGAGTGGTGACATGCGAATCCGATCTTGTGGTTTCACTCTAATTGAACTACTCGTTGTTCTGACAGTCACCGCGCTATTGCTCAGTATTGTGGCTCCACGCTTCATGAGGCAGACGGAAACTGCCAAAGAGGCGGTTTTGCGGGAAAATCTGGCGTCTCTCCGCTCGGCTATCGATCAGTACTACGCGGATAAAGGGAAGTATCCTGACAGGCTGGAGGTGCTGGTTGAGTCCAGATATCTGAGAAAGATTCCCGTTGATCCTGTGACGAATCAGAGCACAAGCTGGCGTGCGGAGACCATGCTTGAAGACAATTCATTAGTTGTCTATGACGTGAGAAGTGGGGCGCCTGGAACAGCTCAGGATGGAAGTACGTATGCGAGTTGGTAGGAATAGTATCCGGAGGCATGAGAAAGGCATTGCCTATCTCTGGATGCTTTTTCTTGTCTTTTTGCTTGGAATTGGCCTTGGTAAATCGGTGGAAATTCAATCTCTTGCTGCGCAACGCAGTAAAGAGGCGGATCTTCTTTATGTGGGTGGAATTTATAAGGCGGCGATAAAGGCGTACTACATTGCATCAGTTGATGGTGTCCACCGGTACCCTGACAGCATGGACGTTTTACTAAAAGATCCACGATATCCTGGAGTAAAGAGATACTTACGAAAGTTGTATAAAGATCCGGTGACGAATAAGCCATTTGAGCTCATTTATGCTGCCGAAGGAGGGGTTTCGGGAGTAAGAAGTTCTTCGAGTAAACTGCCCCTAAAGCAGGCTGGATTTTCGCCGGAATATGAAGGATTAAAATCGGCTCGTTCGTATCACGATTGGATGTTCATGTACGAAGGAGAAAGTTCTTCGGCAGTGCCTCTCAAAGACGGCAGAGTCATTCAGGGCAGTACGCAGGATGGCTAAGGTTCTAACGTGAGCTTGTACTACGGCCAGCAATCGTTCTTAGTGGGTGTGAAAAGGGTGAGAGCTGGTTTTTCTGATTTACTGGGTTGTGATTTGGTAGGCGCACCTGCAAAAGAGAGGGCTCAAATGAGCCTCTTTTCTGTCATCGACACCGTAGCGGTACCGGTGGAGATGAAGTGATCGATGACTTTGATTTCCAACAGAGCCAAAGCCTCCTTGATCTGTTGAGTAATCTGGACGTTGGCCTGACTGGGCTATGGAGTGCCTAGAGGGGGAGTATGTGCAAGGATCACCGAAGCCGTATGATGGCCCACGGCCACTTGCACGATTTCCCGCGGATGTACCGTCGGTGAGCTAGCAGTTCCGAAACATCTCTTCGTAGGCAATGCCTCGGGCGCCCAGAAACAGCCCCCCGAACTAACCTCCAGGAGTGCCGGCAAGCATTCTCGTACAACGTTAGGTGAGTCCCTGCCGGCTTGCTGGGCCCAGACCTCAATAGGCTGATTGAGGGTGAGTTGTTTGCCTAAGCCGTGCCACGGCGTGGCGCCGACATAGGCCATGGTTTCTACAAGATGAGACATGAGATGACTTCACGATTGAGATATCGCTGAGGTAAGAATGAGTGGGGGAGGGCTGACTTAGGGTTGCGGCTTGCTGAAGGTGTGGCCGCATTCCATGCACTGGAGGTTGTCCAGAATGTGTTCATCAATCGTGGAGCCGACTTTGGTGCTGACAGCACCGCCAGCTGTAGCGCCAAATAGGCCACCAAGAATGGCACCGGCCAAACTGCCGACGGTCATACCCATGGGGCCAGCAAGACGACCGATAGAAGCACCGGCTTCAGCGCCAGTTAGAGCTGCACTGGCGCCAGCGGCAGCGCCGGTGGCGGTTCCCAGGGCACCACCAGCCTTACGGTCGATATCTCTGGTGGTGATGTTGGTAGAACGACATTTAGGGTAGCTAACAGACATGGTGATCTCCAAGGGCGGGCAATAAAAAGCCCACGGCCGAGAGTCGGCCGTGGGCTTGGGGGGAGGGCTTATGGCCCTGTTCACGTGGGTTATGGGAATCTGGATTCAGCTTCAGAAGCCTCAACGGTTTAATGCCCTTTTTGGCGCATTAACCGCGAAAAGCATCGGACTATTTCGCGAAACCTACGAAACCCTTCGGAATTGGCATGCTATAGCCGTCAGGCCGAGTTTTTTCTTCATCAGGCCGGTATGGGCATGTAAAAATGGTGCGTATGGACATCACCGCATCACGCCGACACCCCTGTTACCGCCTGGCTTTTCTCCTTTTGGCAATCGTCTTCTGGGGTAGTACGAGTCACAGCGCCACGGCACATGCAGACAACGCGTTTGATCATGTCAGCGGCCTTTCATTTTTGGTGGACCCACAAGGCAG
>JASLCO010000306.1 GCA_030146505.1 Moraxellaceae bacterium | reverse complement strand
GGCACCCTGGTCATGGTTTCTCATGACCGCGACTTCCTCGATGCCGTGGTCGGCCACATCCTGCATGTGGAACAGAACACCATCACGCATTACCGCGGCAATTATTCTGCCTTCGAGCGCATGCGTGCCGAGCGTCTGGCACAGCAGCAGCAGGCCTACGAGCAGCAGCAGGAAAAGATTTCCCATCTCAACAAATACATAGACCGTTTCCGTGCACAGGCCACCAAGGCGCGCCAGGCGCAGAGCCGCATCAAGGCCCTGGAGCGCATGACGCTGATTTCGCCGGCGCATGTGGATTCACAGTTCAGCTTCAGTTTCCGCGAGCCCGAGCGCCTGGCCAGCCCACTCATACGCATGGATGAAGTGGATTGCGGTTATGGCGAAAGAACCGTCATCCGCCATGTGAATTTTTCCCTCACACCGGATACCCGTCTTGGCCTGCTCGGCCCCAATGGCGCCGGCAAGTCCACGCTGATCAAGACGCTGGTTGGCGAGTTGCCGCTGATGGCGGGCGAGCGCACGGTGTCTGATCACACCCGCATCGGCTATTTCGCCCAGCACCAGGTGGATCATCTCGATCTCAAGGCATCACCGCTCCTGCAGCTGACGCGCATTGCCGGTCGCACGGAAGAACTCACCCTGCGCAAATTCCTCGGTTCCTTCGGCTTTGGCGGCGACCGTGTGGATGATCTGGTGGAGAATTTTTCCGGGGGTGAAAAAGCGCGCCTCGCCCTGGCGCTCATTGTCTGGCAGCGCCCCAATGTGTTGCTGCTGGATGAGCCCACCAACCATCTTGATCTGGAAATGCGCCATGCCCTGACCATGGCCGTGCAGGAGTTCCAGGGCGCGCTGGTCATCGTCTCGCATGAGCGTCACCTGCTCAAAGCCTGCTGTGATGAATTCCTGCTGGTAGCCGATGGCCAGGCGCAAGCTTTCGATGGCGACCTCGACGACTATGCCGACTGGTTGCGACAGTGGCGTATTGCCCAGGAAGCCAGGGCTGCTCAGGCAAAGCCCGACAATAAAAAAGCCGCCAAGGCAGAAGCCAGGCCGTCCGCAGTGGAAAAAGCGGTCGAGCCTGTCGCGCCGAAAAAAGGCGTGGCCATCAACAAGGAAGCGCAAAAAGCTTTTGCCAAGGCAGAAAAGCAGATGGCCGAGCTGCAGCAAAGGCAGGCAGCGGTAGAGGCCTTGCTGGCCGATAACGGTATTTACGATGCGGCACGCAAGGCCGAGCTGGACAAGGCCCTGGTGGAAAAGGCCGATGTGGATGCACGTCTGCCGCTACTGGAAGAAGAGTGGCTGCGTTTGTCTGAATTGCTGGGCAACGGCGTCTGATCGCGTTTCATAAAAAAGCCCACTACGGTGGGCTTTTTTATGAATATTTTCTGATAAATATTTCTCGTAGGAGCGGCTTTAGCCGCGAACAAGCAGTATGGGTTCGCGGCTAAAGCCGCTCCTACGCTAAGGCTCTGTCAGTCCGGTCGTGTTGCCTGCTCCAGATGCGTCAGTATCACCATGGCCTCGGCATTGCCATTGCCACACATTTCTCGGGAAGCCTTGAGGCTGCCGCAAAACGCCGGCCGCTCAGGCTGCCCGAAAATCTTGCAGAGATTTTCCGCATCCAGTTGCACGCAGCGTACGCCAGCCGGCTTGCCGTCGGGCATGCCGGGAATGGGCGAAGTGATGGAAGGTGCGATGCAACAGGCGCCGCAGCCTGTACGGCAGGAAAACATCGGGGCTTTCAGTAGAAATAGGTGCCGGTGCCGGCGGCAATGAGTTCGTTTTCCTCGTTGCGCAATTCCATGCGCGTGACGAAAACCTTCTTGCCCACACGCAGCAGCGTGGCCGAGGCCTCGAAATGCTTGCCGCGCCCGGGTGCCAGATAATCCACGCGCATGTCTATGGTGCCGAGCCTGGCGAGGCGCAGGTTGCGCTCCTCGCGCGGTACATTGTCTTCCTTCATGCGCTGGTAGACGGCGACCACGCCCATGATGCCGCCCACCATATCCAGTGCGGTGGCAATCACGCCGCCGTGCAATATCTGCCTGAAGGCATTGCCGATGAGCTCGGGCTTCATGTCGAAGTGCGCCTTCACGCCGTCGAAGCTGGCTTCGGTGAGATTCATGCCGACCAGCTTCACGAAGGGTGCACTGTCAAAACCGGCCTTGAGCCTGTCCAGCATGAGCCGGGCTTTTTCCTCGCGGCTGAGTTCGGGGCGGGGGGATTCGGGCGAGAGATGTTCGGACATGAAGGACTCGGGAGCAGGGATAAGGAGTAGTACCGGAGCCTAGCAACCCCTTCCTCTCCGGCCAATGACGAAACTGCCCATGCGGGTGACATGGGCAGCAAGTCGGCCAGCCAAGTCCTGAAGAAAAGCAGAGCACCTGCGGCGCGTCAGCACCGCAAGCGTCATGAAGAGGCAAGCGCCAGCACTTCCTTGACCAGCTTGCTGATGCCGGTAGCCGCCTCGCTGATGCGCGCGTCATACATATAGGCTGGCGTTGTGACGATTTTCTTTTGTGCATCCACCACGCAATCGGTAACGGCGCAGTCTACATGCACGCCGCCCGTGGCATTGATGGCGGCGGCGGTGCCGGCGTCATTGCCTATGGTGTATTTCGTACCCTCGCCGCCGATGGTGGGTGCCATGGCCGGCGCAATGCAGACCAGTCCCACCGGCTTGCCGGCTTCATGCATGGCGCGGGCAAAGGCCAGCACGTCCGGGTTCACCGTCATGTCGCTGCCCTTGAGGGCAAAATTGCAGAGATTCTTGGCGGCGCCAAATCCGCCGGGAATGACCAGGGCATCAAAATCGGCAGCTTTTGCCGTTTTCACATCCGCAATCTTGCCGCGGGCGATGCGCGCTGCCTCGATCAGTACATTGCGGCTTTCCCCGGTGGGCTCGCCAGTGAGGTGATTGACCACATGCAGTTGCGGAATGTCAGGCGCAAAGCAGTGGACTTCGGCGCCGGCCTGGTCCAGTGCCAGCAGGCTGAGAGTGGCCTCGTAGATTTCACTGCCATCCAGATAGCCACAACCGGAAAGGATTACGGCAACTTTCTTTGCGCTACTCATGGCCATGCCTCCTTCTGAAAAAGTTGAGGACGCCAGCATAGGGCGTTTTCGCAGGCTGTCAAAAATGCGGCATTGCCGGTGCCCGCAAAAGCCCTTGGACAAAACGCCGCCCTGCATTCAAACCCCGATTCGGCTAAGCTGCGGCGTGTTCCCCCGCTGCTGCCCGCCGGAGTTTCCATGGCCGATTTTGCCTTTGCCCGTGCCCCGTTTCCCGCCACCCGCCTGCGCCGCCTGCGCCGCAATGATTTCACCCGTCGCCTCGTGCGCGAGAATGTGTTGACGCCGGCTGATCTCATTTATCCGGTCTTTGTCATCGAGGGCGAAAACAGGCGCGAAGCCATAGGTTCCATGCCCGGCGTGGAGCGTCTTTCCATTGACCTGCTGGTGGCCGAGGCGCGCGTGCTGGCCGAGCTGGGCATTCCCGCCATTGCGCTGTTTCCGGTGACGCCACCGGAAGCCAAGTCCCTCATGGCCGAGGAGGCCTGGAATCCGCAGGGACTGGCGCAGCGTGCCGTGCGGGCCGTGAAGGCGGCGGTGCCGGAAATCGGTGTCATCACCGATGTGGCACTGGATCCGTTCACCACACATGGCCAGGACGGCATCATCGACGCCGACGGTTACGTGCTCAACGACATCACCACCGAGGTGCTGGTGAAACAGGCGCTGTCCCATGCCGAGGCCGGTGCCGACATCGTGGCGCCCTCGGACATGATGGACGGCCGCATCAGCCTGATACGCTCGGCACTGGAGCATGATGGTCATGTGAACGTGAGCATCCTCGCCTATTCCGCGAAATACGCTTCCGGCTATTACGGACCTTTCCGCGATGCTGTCGGCTCGGCTTCCAGTCTCAAGGGCGGCAACAAGTTCAGCTACCAGATGGATCCGGCCAATCTCGATGAGGCCCTGCACGAAGTCGGCCTGGATCTGGCGGAAGGGGCGGACATGGTGATGGTGAAGCCGGGCATGCCTTATCTGGACGTGGTGCGACAGGTGAAGGACACCTTCCGTGCGCCCACTTTCGTCTATCAGGTCAGCGGTGAATACGCCATGCATGTGGCGGCCATGCAGAACGGCTGGCTGGGACGCGAAGCCGTGATCCTGGAGTCGCTGATGTGCATCAAGCGTGCGGGTGCCGATGCCATCCTCACTTATTTTGCCAAGGAAGCCGCGCAACTGCTGCGAGCGCAGGCATAAAGGCCTTCCTGCAATAAAAATGCAATGAATGCCCGCTGCAATACGCCATCACGCAAAGGAAGCTCATCATGACGGCACACCAGGCACCTGCTACGGCTGAAGACGCCGCAACTCCCGCGGCTCCGGTGGTTGATCTCAACGATCCCGAGTTCTACATCAACCGCGAGCTCAGCATTCTGGCGTTCAACCTGCGCGTGCTCGAACAGGCGCTGGATGAAATCCACCCCCTGCTCGAGCGCCTTGGCTTCCTGCGCATTTTCTCCAGCAACCTGGACGAGTTCTTTGAAATCCGCGTCGCGGGCCTGAAGCGCCAGCTGTCCCTCGGACGTGCCAATCCCGGCCCCGACGGTCTGCTCCCCAAGGAAGTCCTGACGCGTATCTCGGATGTCTGCCATGATGCCGTTGACCGCCAGTACCGCATCCTCAACGAAATCCTGCTGCCTGCGCTGGCGCAGGAAAACGTGCGCTTCCTCAAGCGCGAGGAATGGACGGAAAAGCAGTCGGCCTGGGTGAAGAAATATTTCCGCGAGCAGGTCTATCCGGTGCTCACGCCCATCGGCCTGGACCCGGCGCATCCTTTTCCCAAGGTGGTGAACAAGAGCCTGAATTTCATCGTCTCGCTGGAAGGCAAGGATGCTTTCGGCCGTGACCTCAATTTCGCCATCGTGCCGGCGCCGCGTTCCCTGCCGCGCATGATCAAGCTGCCGGTCGATACCGGCGGCAGCGATGATTATGTTTTCCTGTCGTCCATCATCCACGAGCATGCCGGTGAACTCTTCCCGGGCATGACGGTGCAGGGCTGCTACCAGTTCCGCGTCACCCGCAATGCCGATCTGGCACTGGATGACGTGGAGGCGGATGAAGATCTTGCCGAAGCCGTGAAGGATGAGTTGTTCTCGCGCCGTTATGGTGATGCCGTGCGCCTGGAAGTGGCGGACAACTGCCCGCGCCATCTCGTGGATTACCTGCTCAAGAAATTCGGGCTCAACGAAGAGTTTCTTTATCGCGTCAACGGCCCGGTGAACCTGGTCCGCCTCATCACCGATATCGACCGCCCCCGCCTGCGCTACCTGCCCATGGCGCCCTCGGTGCCGGAGCGCCTGCTGCATGCCGACAATTATTTCGACGTGATCGCGCAGCACGACATCCTGCTCAACCATCCCTTCGAATCTTTTGCGCCGGTGGTGGAATTCCTGCGCCAGGCCGCGCGTGATCCCAATGTGCTGGCCATCAAGCAGACGCTGTACCGTACCGGCAAGAATTCGGAAATGGTGAACCTGCTGGCGGAGGCGGCACGCAATGGCAAGGAAGTGACGGCCGTCATCGAATTGCGTGCCCGTTTCGACGAAGAGTCGAATATCGAGGTGGCCGCCAAGCTGCAGGAAGCCGGCGCCATCGTGGTGTACGGCATCGTCGGGTACAAGACACACGCCAAGATGCTGCTGGTGGTGCGCCGCGAGGGCAAGAAGCTAAAGCGTTATGTGCATCTGGGTACCGGCAATTACCACACCGTCACCGCGCGCATCTATACCGATTATTCCCTGATCACCGCCGAGGAAGAACTCTGCGAGGACGTGCACAAGGTTTTCCAGGAGCTCACCGGCATGGGCAAGCCGGCCAAGCTCAAGCGCCTGCTGCATGCGCCCTTTACCTTGCACGCGCGCATGATCGAGCATATCGAGCAGGAAGCCGCCCATGCCCTGGAAGGCAAGCCGGCGCACATCATGGCGCGCATGAATTCTCTGACAGAAAAGAACCTGATACAGGCGCTGTACCGGGCCAGCCAGGCCGGCGTGAAAATAGAGCTGGTCGTACGCGGCATCTGCTGCCTGCGCCCGGGCATTCCGGGCGTGTCGGAAAACATACGTGTGCGCTCCGTGATCGGCCGTTTCCTTGAGCACACGCGCGCTTTCTGGTTTCTGAACGGTGGCGAGGAAGCGATCTACTGCTCCAGTGCCGACTGGATGGATCGCAATATGTTCTTCCGCGTGGAAACCTGCTTCCCCGTGAGTGATCCGGAGCTG
>JASLCO010000410.1 GCA_030146505.1 Moraxellaceae bacterium | reverse complement strand
AAAAGGGGGCTTAAGCCCCCTTCTTTTTTAATCGTCACCAATTCTTGCGGCTGCAAGCTCTGCTATCGAAGGCGGAATTAATTTTAACCACTGAAAATTAAATACGTCCTCTCTCAATTTGCTATAGCTTTCTAGTGAGTCAACTTTGAAGCCATCCCCGATATTTCCCTTCTTATCCACAGCAATAATTGTTAGCGGTGGTAAGGAGTTCTGCTCGCAATAATTCATCAGAGAAGTCAGTATGTGTTTTAACGGCCTGCCATCTGTGTAATCCATTAGTTGATATATTTCCTCATATCGAACTATTTGATGATTCGCTGCCTTCCCAATCAGAAATTGCCAAACCTGCAATGCTCGTATGGCCGACTTCTCGCCCACAGCTGCCACTTCAACTGCATCATTAAACCACTTCACGTCATTCCTTCCTGTAGCTGCCCAATAAACCTAAGGCTGGATAGAATAACATGGGTCACTGTAGGCTGGGGGTATAGCTCCTACTTGCTATAAACAGGGAATTCACCGCTAAGGGAATTGACTATTATCTCATTGCCGTGCCGTATTAGCCTACTGACAGTAGCTGAAAGAATACGGCGGGATTCCGCATCATCCACTTCTGCTCTGCTTTGGTTTATGCCAATTCGTCTGCCAATTTCATAGAGCCTAAGCTCTGGCTCCCTAGCTCTAAGATTGTAAGCATCCAGTACTTTCTGAAGATACTTAATACGGTTTTTAAGCTTTGGATCATGGCCAGCATTTCTCAGCTTCATTATGTCTGGTTGCACATCATCACGATCACCCAAGCGCGGTCTGCCTGGCGCCGTTCTCGGATGGTGTTCTGTCAGGAGGCGACCGAACTCAGCCTTCAAGACCTTCTTTGGCGTATACAGATTAACCACAACAATCATTACGTCATCCGCCCCTGAAAAGGACTGGAAGTAGTCGAGGCTGTATATCGGGAACAGCGTGAAATCCTGAAGGGTGAACTTCTCTTTATTGGCTGGCCACCATTTTTCAAAGGGAACGCTGTAGACATCCCCAATCAAGTTATAAAGCCAGCCGTAGGGGCCATCCCCCTCTAGATCGCAGCACTCCATGTAGTCCGGATTCTTCTTCAGGAACTCAAGCCATAGCCTGACGAACTCCTTTCTTTCCTCGGGAGTCGAGTTACGTACATTCATTCAGAATCACACCTCAAGAGAGTGTTAACGCTTAAATTGGATCAATTTTAAAGAATACTAATTAACATGCCTATGTAGATTTCTCCTCACTGCCTAGGGCCAAGGTGCAAACCGGGAGTTCAAGGGCAGGAAACCAATCAAACTAATAGAGGAGAACTACCCATGAAGGCACTTATCGCCAACACCGTAACAGACACTGCAGCACTGGAAGCCACTAAGGCAGCTATCGCCCGTAAGGACGACAGCGTGACCATCGCCCTGCGCCCCTTGCAGGAGAAAGCTTGTCAGTTTGACGACAATGCCTGGGAGATGCTGCTGGCCATCGCCAGTGAGGCGGCAACCGAGCTGCTCAGTATGTCTCACAGCCGTTTCCCCCGTGACGAGGCCTTGGCGGCAGGCGTAGTTGTTCCGCTTACCCGCTTTACCGAATCCATGAAAGAAGCCCCGGAGACCTGGCTGGCCAGCAACCCGGAAGGCTCTCTTGTGGACGGTCCTGCTGTTGCTGGCTTCCTGAAGGTTCTCTGCCTGTTGCAGTGCAATCCCCGTCTGCGCATGGAGCTGCTGGAGCGCTGCAATGGACGTATTGAAAAATCAGTCGAAAGCGGTGGCATGAAAGTGGTGCTCGACACTACGACATCTGCCTATACCAAGAAGCCTCTCAAGCCGCTGTCCAAGCGCGACCTCACTGCCCAGATTGGGCGTGCGGTGAGTTTCCTTGGCAACAACCCCGGTGGATTCACCATCCACTAAGTAAATCTCTCGCCGAACACTCTTCGGCAGCTTCAAGCCCGTGCGGTCAGGTGCGTTTCTAAAACGCGCCATAGGCCGAATTTTGCCCAAAAACACCCCTGCATGCAGTCCCATGCAGGGGGTAACTAAAAGAGGTTAATAAACATGTACATTCGTGCGCCAAAGAAAATCCATAGCGGCGAGCCACAGCTCTGCAAATCATCCACCAACAGTGTTAGCACACCCACCAGCGAAGGTGATCATCTGTGCTACTACCATATCGAAGATGCGGCATGGGAGAACCTCTTGGACCTCTTCGATGATATGGCGCATAGCGTACTCAATGCTTTTTCAGGTAATGCCGATATTGCTAAAGGCATCACCCGATTCATTAAATGGCTTGAATTACGAAATGAATCAACTCGCCATATTACCCATGAGGAATCTGCGGGCCTGTATACATGCCTGAGAGGCCTTCAATCTTATGTGGCAGAGCACAGTGAGTATCTTGCTCGTGAAATGGGCTTCCTGATGGAGCTAATAGAGGCCAGTGATAATGGGCTTCATTATGTTTTTGACATGAGCGAAGTTGGCGAAGGACAAACCATGCTGACCACGACAGAAATGAAGTTTTACGCGCCAAACGCAACACAGCTCCACTAATCCCCCCTAAACAACACAATAGCGCTGCCTTCGGCTGCGTGACGGGAGAGGTCATGCCCGTCACCAGCCAATGGTTGGCGCAAGGAGTATTTCAATGTTGATATCTGTGAACCCCTTCATTATCGATAAGGTCTCTAAAGAAGTCGTTGCCGCCAATAACCACAAGTTCGTCGCCATGGACATCCCCATGAATGAACTTGGCTATCTCATCCATGAAGGTGTTGCCTTCACTGCACAGTTCAATGGCAAACGCCGAGCTGCCAATTTCAAAGTGGCAGGCTTTCTGGCGGTTGATGTTGATAGCGGCCTGACGCTCGATGATGTGCAGAAAATCCCCCTGTATCTGGATCACTGTGCACTTCTCTATACCACGCACAATCATACGGAGGAGAACCACCGTTTCCGTTTGGTGTTTGAGTTGGAGGAGCCGATTACCTGTCGAAAGAAGATGGAAGCTGCCTATAGTGGCCTGATTGCTACATTTGGTGGTGACAAAGCCTGTAAAGATGCGTCTCGCTTTTTCTTCGGCTCATCCAAAGGCTCTCAAATAGTCCGCACGGATGCAAAGCTTCCTGCCTACGTGGTCGATGAGCTGATCGCACTTGGCATCGACTTTATGTCTCGCAAGGCCGCCGAGGAAAAGGTCAAGAAGGCCCAAAGTCATGATCTCGCTGAAGCTGCGTCAAAGAGCCATATCTGGATTCCCCGAAACAAACTGATTCACACCGCAGATCGTGGATTTGAGCTTCTGGAGGATATCCCGCTCAAGACCCGTGTTTATTGCCCCATTCACCGTGACAACAAGCCATCTGCCTTTGTTCTGGAAAGTAAGAAAGGCGTGAAGGGGATTCACTGTGGCTCCAAGTGTAAAGCGACTTATTTCCTCGACAAAGGTTTTAATCGCGTCTCCATGTCGGAGCCCCATGACTTCGATTACGACTGGGTCAATGCCATGCACAACAACTCAGAATCTATCAATGCGCACCTTGAAGCACTGGAAGAGTATTTCGGGCACAAAGAGCATCGCATTTTCACCCAGAAGGTGAATGGACAATACCTGCCCGACGCCGCTAGTCAGGAAAAGTGGGACTCTGCTGAAAATCCGCGAATCCTGCCCTCCATTATCGGCATCGATGTGCAATATCTGCATGCAAAAGACATTGCTTGTCATTACCCCAAGTTCACCAATGACTATTTCACGGGAAAGACCAAGGCCTTGGAGAAGGCCCACTCATTCCGTGAGAAGACGACCTATGGCGATGATGTGATGGCCCTTTTTGAGGAAAAGGCCGTTAGCAACTGGCTGGCTAATGAGGGAATGACATTCATTAAGAGCCCGAAGGGCAGCGGCAAGACTAAAATGCTGGAAGAAGTCGTGGCCATGTATAAACAGCAGAACAAGAACGTTCGCATCCTGCTGATTGGTCACCGTCGCTCCCTGATAAACGCCACAGCTAAGCGATTGGGCCTGACCTCCTACCTGAATAACGATGAATACACCGTCAAGGAGTTCACCAGCCCGACCAATCAATATGCCATCAGTCTGGATAGTCTTGCCCGCCTGCTGTCAGGCTCCCGGCCTTATGACGTGGTGATTATTGATGAGGTGGAGCAGGTCTTTGCCCATCTGCTTTCGGAAACGCTTCGGAAGGAGCGCAAGAACGCGATTCTTTACCTTCAGCACTTCGTCAACAAGGCCAAGCATGTCTACTTGCTGGATGCCGACTTGACGCCAATGAGCGTTGAAATCATGGGCGTTCTGAACAAGGCCGGCGTGAACAAGGATGCCTTTGCAGTTATCAATACCTATAAGGCTAACGGTCGCGAACTGAATATGTACTACCACAAGGACGACAAGCAGATTGTGGCCGATTTGATGCACGCCCTGAAGGAAGGCAAACACTGCTTCCTCTGCTCGAACTCTAAGGACCGCATCAATGGTCTGGTGAGTGAGCTGAAGAAGATCATGCCGGAGAAGGAAATTATGGCCATAACGTCAGATAACTCACAGGATCAGGCTGCTCAGAACTTCATCATCAACATCAAGGCTGAAGCACCAAAGTATGACCTGATTGCTGTCTCTCCATCCCTGAGCACAGGCGTGGACATTACGTTCCCGGACGATGCGCAGTGGATTGATTGTGTCTTCGGCATCTTCAATGCCGGCATTAACACCCACTTCGACATTGACCAACAGCTTTCCCGTGTCCGTCATCCCGGACAGGTTAATGTGTGGGTATCGGATATGGAGTTCAACTTTGAAACGGACCCCAATGTGATTCGTCATGAGCTGTCCAAGATGCATGACAAGTTCGAGTCCATCAAGGAAATCGATGAGAACGGCCATCCTGTGTATTTTTCGAAGTCCGCAGCCGATCTTCTGCATGAGGCCATCTATGGTGCTGTTACGGAGATGAAGCGTGCCTCGATGAATCGTCTCCGCGATAACTTCATCGCGCTCCGTAAACATAATGGATGGAATATAAATCCCGTTGAAGCGGATGCAGCCAAGGCTGAGCTTGGTGGCCATATTATTTCTAAGGGCGCAAAGGCGGTTGAGGCAAAGAAGGTAATGGCCATCCTGAGTGCCATACAGGTTGACGCCTATACCTTTGATGAGCTTCGTCTCAAGTCAAGCCGGACGGCAGAAGAGCAGGCCATCGTGGATCGTTACTATCTGGAGTCCTTCTTCCTGACCGATGTCACCAAGGAAATGTTGGGAAAGGACAAGGGTGAGTCCCTTCGTCAAGCCGTGAAGCTTTATGAAAACTTCCAGATGAGCGTGGCTGAACGTGAGGCCAAGGATGCGATTCAGGACCATCATCTGTGGTTTGACGGTAAAAATCTGCGCCTGAAATATGACATCTTGGCGCCGATTCTGAAGTCAACCGGCCTGTTTGATGGGAGGAAATTCATTTGCAACAAGAAGATATGCAAGGCTGATCTGCCTGACTTTGTGAAGCAGTGCAAATCTCAGAAGGTTAGCCTTGAGACCTTTTTCAAGGTCGATATATCCGATCGAATTGATTTTGACCCTATCACCAAGCTCAAGGAAATCTTTGGACTGTTCAGTGTAACGACAATTCCTGAAGAGCCTCCAAAATCTTATGCGGATGGGACTAAAACTTACTACTATTTTCTTGATGAAGAGTCCGTGATCAATCTTGAACGCTGGCATCGCTTTGCAAGCGATGAAGATGCGCGAGAGGTCTGGGACAAGGTACGAGATGTAGAGTCTTTGACACAGAAGAATGTGAAGAAGGCTATCCAGAAGCTTCGTGCAAAATTTGTGGATAAGAGCGATGTTGATCTGAGCTGATGCACCAAAGGAGGCTCCTGTCTGAAAAACAGGAGCCTCTATGCTTTTCCAGA
>JASLCO010000347.1 GCA_030146505.1 Moraxellaceae bacterium | reverse complement strand
GTGGATGCATGGCTGCCTGCTGCCCCGGCTGACGGGACTGATGCTGCGGTGGCAGCTCTGGCGGCGGATTTCCTGACTGGCTCATGACGCTTCCTCATCCCGCTTTTTCTGTCTTCAGTTTTTTTCCTGCCTTCAGGATGGCAGCAGGCGTTGCGCGCGCTCCATGCAGGACTTGTCAGAAAGGAAGCGGATTGATGGCCTTGTGTTGGCCGCCGGTAAAAATTGCGGCGCTACTGTGAAATCCCCCTACGCAAACTTACAGCCGCCACCTGTGGCAGCCTCAATTAACCTTTGCGAAAAAAATCGGAATATTACGTTACCCCCTGATCCCGCCACGGCAGCCAGAATGAGGAATGCCACTCCTGCTCCTGTGAATTCCAGTAAATAAACGTGGCGTGTACCCGTGGAGGTGACGACATGGAAAACCCCGGCACAGAAAACGCCCCGCCTTCCCGGTTTCCGGCCTCCCTGCTCGTCATGGACATGATCAATGCCATGGAGGCACCGGAAGATGCCAGCCTGCTGGCGCAGGCGCTGCCGGCAGCCAGCCGCATCGCCAGGCTCATCTGCGCGGCACGGCGGGAAGACATTCCCGTCATCTATGTGAACGACAATTTCGGCCAGTGGCGCTACGACATACACCGCATCGTCCGCCATTGCCTGCAGGACGATGTGCCCGGCCGCACGCTGGCAGAACTCGTGCGTCCACGCGACGACGATTATTTCCTGTTCAAGCCCAGGCGTTCGGCTTTTTACGGCACGGCGCTGGATGCCCTGCTGCAGGACATGGGTTCGCAATCACTCATCATTGCAGGCCTGGCCGGCGACGCAGGGATACAGCTCACGGCCATAGATGCGCATCTGCGCAATTTCGATCTTCATGTGCCTTCGGATTGCGTGGTCTCGCGCTCGCCCCGCCGCAATGCCGAGGCCCTGGCCTATATGCGCCGCGTGCTGCGGGCCGACACCACCCCCTCCGACCGGATCGTCTTTTCCCGGATACGCCAGGACGGCATTTTCACGCGCCGGCGACAGGCAGTGCCGTAGCCGGGATTCTCAGGAGCGGCTTCTGCAGGCTTCTGCAAAGGAAAACAGTTCAGGGAGACTCGCGCATGGACACTGCAATCAACATGACAGGCAACCCGGAAGAAACCCAGACGCCAGCGCCCTTGCACCAGGCGCTGGCGCGCTGGAACAGCGAACGCCTGGCTGCCAGCCAGCCGGTTTCCAGCTGGAAGGAACTGCTGGCGGTGGAAATGGAATACCGCCTGCTGGAAGGGCGGCTGCTGGAACAGGCCCGCTATCACGCCACGCAATGCACGGTCGGGCTGCCTGATGAACCGGAGGCTTTCCTGCACTGGTATGAAGACCTGCGCTGGCACGGCCCCGGCCAGCAGCATGAATTCTTCGACTGGCTGGCAGAGGAATGCAGCGACGGGGAAATGCGCTGGTTCCTGACACAGGAGGTGGCCGGCGAAGCCGGCTTTGAAGACCTCGTGGCCTATACACAGGTGAAACTGCCCTGCATGGCCAAGCTGGAAATGGCGCGCAACTACTGGGATGAAATGGGCCGTGGCAAGGCGCGCGCCATGCACGGCCCACTGCTCGCGCGCATGACCGAGGAACTGGAACTGCAACCCACGGTGGACAGCACGGTGTGGGAAGCGCTGGCGCTGGCCAACATCATGCTGGGCATGGCCATCAACCGCTGCTTTGCCTTCCAGTCCATAGGGGCGCTGGGCGCCATCGAACTGACGGCGCCGGACCGCGCGAAGAAAGTGGCCGAGGGCATGCGGCGACTGGGCTATGCGCCACAGGTACGGGCCTATTTCGACCTGCATGCCGTCATCGACCTGCACCACTCCCGGGCCTGGAACCAGAACGTGCTGCTGCCACTGCTGCAGGAGCAACCGCTCTGCAGGACGGCCATTGCCGAAGGCGCCCTCATGCGCCTGCAATGCGGGCAAGCCTGCTTCGAACGCTATTGTCGCGAGCTTTGTCCCGCGCTCGCCAGCGGAGTGCTGCAGTGACGGAGATGCAGCAAGCCGCACTGCTCGACCTGTTGCAATTCCTGCGCGAGTCTTCCTATCACTTCGTCACGCCCACGCCCGCCACGCATGCCCGCGTGCTGGCCCGGCCACACCTTCCCGGCGACTTCCTGCAACAGGCTTTCGGCTGGAATGTGCCCGTTCCTCCCGACACTTTCCCACCGGACAAATTCCTTTACTGGCTGCAACAGGGCCTGCTCGCGGAAACAGCGGAAGGCATACGCAGCCGCGTGCGCGTGGCCTCGCTGGATGAGCTGCTCTTCCTGCACTCCACGCATCCCACGCAGGAACAGGATGCCGTTTTCTTCGGCCCCGATACTTACCGCTTCGTGCGCTTCCTGCTTTCGCAACAACCATTCCTGCATGCACAAACGGGAAAAACGGCACGCCTGCTGGACATGGGTTGCGGCAGCGGCGCCGGCGGCATCGTACTGGGCCGGCATTTTCCCGATGCCGACATCACGCTCTGCGACATCAACGAGAATGCCCTTGCCTGCGCCCGCCTCAATGCCCGCCACAACGGTGTGGCAGTCCACCTGCACCTCGGCGATCTTTTTGCCGGTGTGCAGGGACAGTTCGACCTCATCATTGCCAATCCGCCCTACCTCAACGACAGCATATTGCGCGCCTACCGGCACGGCGGCGGTACCTACGGCGAAGCCCTCAGCCTGAAAATTGCCGAGGCGGCAAGCGAACGGCTCACGCCCGGCGGCCGGCTGCTGCTCTACACCGGCTCGGCGATCAGCAGCGGCCAGGACCTGCTGCGACAGCAACTCATGCGGCAGGTGCCGGAAGGCATGGAATTTTCCTGCGAGGAAATCGATGTCGACATCTTCGGTGAAGAACTGGAGCGGGAGGAATACCGCAACGTGGACCGCATCGCCGCGCTGGGTGTTGTCATGCGCAGGCCATAGTCCTGTCATGAAGGCCCTGTCATGAAAGCCGTGTCATGAATGCGTGCCGTGAAGTTTCCACACAAAATTTCCGCTTCCTATCAACACAGGAAATGAGGGCATCTACAAAAGCCATACAGAAACTACATCCCTTTACGGCTCCCCCACGCCAACACTGCCTCCTCGGTTCTGTTTGCCCCATCCGGGCGAACCGGCGCAGGGAGACAGGGAAATGCACACGGCAGGCAGGGAATACTGCAATTGGGAATTCCTACTCGCGGATGCGGGGACATTCTGGAAGGGCATGAGCCAATCAGAGGTATTGCTGGCACAGCAAAGCGAAGCCGACCTGCTTTGCCTGCTGCGCAAGAAATACGGAATGGATGACAGGGAGGCCACGCGGCAGATTTCCGAATACCTGGGCCACGCCCTGGCCTCCCGGAATCATCAACGCTGAATGATTTTACTGGCAGGGAATTCCTTCCGGATTTTTGGGAAACCGCTTTCGCCTGCTTCCCGGAAAATCCTGCGTCATTCCGGCCAGGACCGGAATGACATTACCAGGGTAGCAGCAGACGCCTAGCGGTCCCAATAGGGACGGGCCTTGAAGTAGCTGTGTACTTCAGTGGCCAGCGAGCGGTCTGCATTTTCCGGCCAGTTTTCCTTGTCGAAGCCGGGCGCGTTGCGCAGGCGTTCCTTGCTGATATCCAGACAGAAGTTGTGATGGTCCGCATCCAGCGTCAGGGCCGACCAGGGCACGGCAAAGAGCTTGTCGCCCATGCCCAGGAAACCACCGACCGAAAGTACGGCATAGGCAATATTCCCGCGCTGCACATCCAGCATGATGCCCTTGATGTCACCCACCTTTTCCTTGGCATTATTGACCACGTCATTGCCTTCCAGCGTGCTGGCCAGCATCAGGTAGGGGCCCGGTCCTTCGGCACGGCGTATGGCCTCGCTGGAGGCTTTCACGCCGGCACCGGAACCCGTGGTGGTGGAAGTCTGGCCCGGAACGTTTCCTTGCATGTTTGCCATTTTTCATCTCCTTTCATTGCTTGCTTTTTTCCGCATGCCTTGCGCCAAGACAGCGGCCGAGTCCGGAATTCCAGCATGCCTGCCCCGCCATCACAGTGCAGGAGCGGTGAATCCTGTTGTGCTCTCGCGGCAAGTTTGTGAGAGCCTGTTCGGATTATTTTTCCGGCTTTAAAAGACGCTCTTCTTTCATGACGGCCGACAGTGAAAACCTTGCTCAATGCCGGTGCAGGGCCTGCACATGGGCGTTGAGGAAGGATTCGATCTGCTCATCCACTTCCTGCGGTGTCAGCAGATATTTCTTCTTGATGACCTGTCCCAGTTCGGCCTGCCCCTTGCGGGCCTGCTTCACCTCAAGCTCGGAGAGGTCTTTCCAGTGGCGGGAAATGGCGGGAGCCATTTTCTCCCACGTGGTCACGCCGATTTGCGGTCTCATGCCAGTTTCTCCTGAAGCGATTCCGCCTCCTTGATATGGCCGCGTATCATGTCCAGGCTTTCCCTGGCGAAGCTGGCCAGCTCCGGATAAAGCGTGTCACGGGCAAGACCGGAAAAAACCTCGACCAGCGTCTTGTGGGTGGCCAGCTGGCCCTTGAGGTAGCGGCGATCAAAGCCGCCTTCGCCAGCCTCCTTCAGCGCCTGCAACTCTTCCGTCACCTCTTCTTCCGTGCGCTCCGGCAACGTGAGGCCGAGCTTGCCGGCGATATTGATCAGCTTCTTGTTGGCGGCATCGTGCAGGTTGGCCATCTTGCGGCCGAACTCCACTACTTCCTGGTTGCCGCTGCGCTTGACGGCCAGCCAGCCGGCATCGATTTCGTGCTCGCCCTCGACAATGGCACGCCGCAACAGGCCCTGTCTTTCATGGTCCTCGCTGCTCTTGCCATTCCTGTCTGTCCGGGTGGAAGCAGCGGCCTCATGGCCACAGGTTTTTTCCTTCACGGTCCTGCCTGCATCCTGTGCCCTGCTCTTGCCATCCTTGCCGGCAGCTTCCGTGCCCGCGCGCAGGCGCGAAACGGCATAAGGCAGCATGACCATGGCACCCAGCCCCAGGCCAACCATCGCGAGTTTCCTTTTCATCTGCATTTGCATTGCGCTTCTCCTTGAAAATCCGTTACTGAAAAATCCAGTTTGTTCAGGAGCTGATCTGCCGGGCACCTGGCGTTCCGGCTTCCTCCCGCTGCTTTTGTTCCTGTGTCTGTTTCAGGGCATCCGCCTTGCGGCGGGCGCGGGAGGCAGCCTCCAGGTATTTCTCTCTGATGCGATCAATATCGCTTTCATCCATGCGCTCCAGGTCCAGCAGCGAATCATTGGCCTGCTCAAAGCAGTGGATGAGTTCATCCAGCTTGATCTGCAAGGCCGCCGAATCCCGGTTCTGGGTGTTCTGGATGAGGAAAACCATGAGGAAGGTGACTATGGTGGTGCCGGTATTGATGACCAGCTGCCAGGTGTCGCTGAAACCGAACAGCGGACCGCAGACCGCCCAGAGCACCACCACACCGACGGCGAGGACAAAGGTGGCGGGGTGGCCGGCATGTTGCGACACTTTCATGGAAAGCCTGTTGAAGAACGATCCCTTCATTTCCCTCTCCCTCTGCGGATTTTTTCATTCCTTCGCGTTTTATTCCCGGACACCGTGCTGCAGGACCCGTGTCCTGCCCGGTTGCCTTGTGCCGGCAACGGACGCCCCGGCCGTCGCGGCGGCGGCTCACGGTCTGTCCTTTCATGCCCGGGGGGACGATTGTGCGGCTTCCCCTGGTCCCGCTCGCGCTCTTCGTTTTCCTCTTCACTGGGCGACTTCATGACATTTCCTCGGCGGCGCCAAAAAATTCATGGGGTTTTCGAAAAACATTGTCGCGCTCCTTCACTCTTCGTTTCGTTCCCCATCTGTTATTTCTGTTACGTCCTGCGGTGGGCTTTTCACTTTTATGAAGTGTTTGTCAGTCATGTGTTAGGAAGGGATTTTCCGGCGCTCCGGAATGGATAAAGTGGTCGCCAGGCAGGTCATGCGGGAACGACATCAACGTGCTGCGCGTTGACGAACCAGAGGAAAAAGCGACATGGACCGGGAATTTCTGGCAGAGCTTGCGCATCACCTGAATTCGTGGATGGTTCATGTGTTTGTGATCGTGCTGCTCACGGCCCTGGTGGGCATGGCCCTGCACTGGGTGCTCGACAGGGTGCAGCAGCAGACCACCCGCACCCGAACGCTCTGGGACGATGCCGCTTTTTCCGCCCTGGAAAAGCCGCTGCTGGCACTGGTCTGGGTACTGGGCCTGAACGTGGCCTGCATGGTGATCGCGGAAAATACCGAAGCCTTCGTTTTCCGCTATGCCAACCAGATACGTTCGCTGGCCTTCATCGTCATCCTGGCCTGGTTCCTCACACGCGTGGTGGGCGAGGTTGAAAACCGTCTGCTGTCACCTCAAAGGTCCTTGCGCCGGGTGGACCCCACCAGCACGCACGCCATCGCCAAGCTGGCGCGCATCAGCGTGATCGTCACGGCATCGCTGATCCTGCTGGAACGCCTGGGCTATTCGGTGGCAGGCGTGATGGCTTTTGGCGGCATAGGCGGCATTGCCGTCGGCTTTGCCGCCAAGGACATGCTGGCCAATTTCTTCGGCGGCCTCATGATCTTCCTCGACCGCCCCTTCAGCATCGGCGACTGGGTGCGCTCGCCAGACCGCAACATCGAAGGCACGGTGGAACAGATAGGCTGGCGGCAAACCCGCATACGCACTTTCGACATGCGCCCCCTGTATGTACCCAATTCCACTTTCGCTTCCATTTCCGTGGAAAATCCTTCGCGCATGACGCATCGCCGCATCAAGGAAACCTTCGGCCTGCGCTATCAGGACAAGGACAAGGTCGGCCGCGTGCTCGAGCGCATCAATGCACTGCTGAAAAAACACGAGGGGCTGACGCAGGAGGAAGCGCCCGACGCCAGCATCGACAAGCTGGGCGCCTCTTCGCTGGACATCACCATCACCGCCTTCACGCGCACACGCAGCCTGGCCGATTACATCGTCGCCAAGCAGGACATCCTGCTCAAGGTGCTGGACATACTGGCAGAAGAAGGCGTGACACCGGCCGTGCCCGCGCAAATGCTTTTCCTGGCCAATGGCAAGGCGCCGGAGGCGGCACAGCAACATCGCGCCTCATGAACTCCGGACAGCATTCACGGCGACAGATTTCCAGTACAGATTTTCTGTGTCGCTGCATTCATTCATTTTTTCAGGTGTGCCCATGCTTTCGCATCGCACAAAACCCTGACAATTCTTCACTGACAACAGGACGGCCGGCTCACAGCATGTGACGGCTGACGCAGGCAAGGAGCAGGAGGCGGCACCCATGGACAGAAAGCCCGCGACGGACGAATCAGCCGCGCCCGGCGGCAAGTACGCATCGCTGTGGATAGACACGACACCGGAGCTGGACTTGCCCGGCTTCCAGGACGGCGTGGAAGTGGATGTGGCCATCGTGGGTGGCGGCATTGCCGGCCTCACGGCCGCCACGCTGCTCAAGGAAGCCGGCAAGACCGTGGCGGTGCTGGAAGCCACGCGACTCCTGCGTGGCGTGACCGGCTACACCACGGCAAAGGTAACGTCGCAGCACAGCCTGGTGTATGAGCGGTTGCGCGGGCAACTGGACGAAGACATGGCACGCCTTTACGGTGGCGCCAACCAGGCGGGGGTGGAAACCATTGCGCGGCTGGTGGCCAGCCGCCAGATCGAGTGCGAATTCCAGCGCACCGAGGCCTACACCTACACCGAAGATCCCGAAGGGATCAGAAGCATACGGCAGGAAGCGGAAACCGCTGCCCGTCTCGGCCTGCCGGCCAGCTTCACCACGAGCACGCCGCTGCCTTTTCCCGTGCAGGGCGCGGTCCGCTTCAGCGAGCAGGCGCAGTTCCATCCGCGCCGCTACCTGCAGGCGCTGGCGCGTGAATTGCCGGGTGCCGGCAGCCACGTCTTCGAACACAGCCGCGTGCTGCGCGTGGAACGCGGCGAGCCCTGCACCGTGCACACCGACCGCGGCCTGCTGCAGGCTCGCGATGTCATCCTCACCAGTCATTTTCCACTGGACGACAAGGCGCTGTTTGCCCTGCGCCTCATTCCCCGCCAGTCCTACGTGATTGCCGTGCGCCTGGACTCGCCCGCGCCACGCGGCACTTACATGAACGCGCAGACTTCGCATTCACTGCGCGTGCATCCGGCAGCAGAGGGTGAATTGCTGCTGGTCGGTGGCGAAGGCCATCGCGTGGGCGAAGGTGGCGACACCGTGGCGCGCTACCAGCGCCTGGAAGCGTGGGCGCGTGCGCGCTTTCCCGTCACGTCGGTGGACTATCGCTGGTCCACCTTCGATCACCGCAGCATCGACGGCGTACCCTATGTCGGCCTGGCCAATCCCTTCCTGCCCCATGTTTACGTGGCCACCGGCTTCGGGGGCTGGGGCATGAGCAACAGCACGGCAGCGGCGCTGCTGCTGCGCGATCTCATCCTGCAGGAAGAAAATCCCTGGCGCGGCCTGTTCGATCCGGCGCGCCTGGGAGGTGCCGCCGGTTTCGGCCGCCATGTACTGGACGTGGGCCGGCACTTCCTCGGCGACCGCCTGCAGAAAGCGCCGGCCGCAAACAGCATCGGGCCGGGCCAGGGCGGCATTGTCGCCGGCAGTGGCGGCCATGTGGCGCTCTACCGCGATGCACAGGGCCAGTCGCATGCCCTTTCGCCAGTCTGTCCGCACATGGGTTGCCACGTAAAATGGAATCCGGCGGAAAAAACCTGGGACTGCCCCTGCCACGGTTCGCGCTTCGACATCGACGGAAAAATACTGAACGGCCCGGCACTGCAAACACTGGCACCGGTATCACGGAGCTGAAGCTGCTGGCAGAAATGAAGGCCGGCATCGCAAGACAAGGTATTGGGCGAAAAAATCGTGGTCATCACCAGCGCCGCCAGTGACATGGGCCGCGGCTCGCGCGCAAATTCACGGCCCATGGCGCCTCGGTAATGGCAGCGGCACGAGGTGGCAGGCAGCATCTCCCATCACGTTCAGCGGCCTCCCGGACTTTTCAGGGAGCTTGCCTGCCGGACTATCCTGCCCTGCCCGGTGGCGTCATCCGCTGGCAAGTAAAATGCGCTCTTTCAAGGCAGGACAAGGAAAAATGCGCGCCGTCCTGCAATATGGACACCCCATTTTTTCCTCTTTACCATCCGGCCCACTCCGGCCGCATGCGGTACCGTTGCCATCCACCCAGGCATGCCCTATGTCCGCGCAATCCCCGAAAAATCCCGAGCCCACTACGGCGGATACAACGTCTGTCGCCGTGCCTGCCGGCCTCATGGTGAGGCTGTTTGCCATTGTCTACGACGGCCTCCTGCTGGTGGCGCTGTGGATGATAGCCAGCGCCATCATGGTGCCTTTCGGCACCAGCGAAACCGCCGCGCGCCAGCATGAAATCGCCGTGACCTCGAACAGCTTCCGCCAGTTCGTGATGTTCCCCGTGCTGGTCGTGGTGACCTGGCTGTTCTACGGCTATTTCTGGACACGCGCCGGCCAGACGCTGGGCATGCAGACCTGGCGCCTCAAGGTACTGCGCTTCGACGGCGATAAGCTGCGCTGGACCGACGCCATTACCCGCTGTGCAGCGGCCTGTCTTTTTCCCATTGTCTGCGGCCTGATGTCGCAGCTGGCCTGGCACAGCGTGCCCGGCTTCGCCATCAGTGTCTGTCTCGGCTTCCTGGGAAATTACCTGTGGATGCTGTGGAATCCGCACGGCCTCACCTGGCATGACCAGCTTTCCGGCACGCGCGTCTGGAAGCTGCCGCCGGAGGCGAAAAAGAAGCGCAGCTTCTTTGCGTGGTTTTCGGAAAAGGAATAAAAAAGCGGCCTGCCAAGGCCGCTTTTTTTATGGGTCATCGCAGCATCAAGCCGGTTGGGTCCGCGAAAATCCCGTCTTGCCCCGCAGTTTGGCCAGGTATTCGGACACCCTGTCACCCGCCTGCTGCTCGCGTGCATCCTGTGTTTTTTCCACCGTCTGCGTGCGCAGCAATACCGGCTGCTGCGTGATGGCACGATAGCGCGTGATGGTGGACTCGATGCTTTTGGTCAACATGCCCTTGCGCACCGGCTTGGGCAGGTAGCGGAACACCTGGGCCTGGTTGATGAGATCCACGAGGCGCGAAGTGTCCTTGAAGCAGGTGAGGATGATGGTGAGCATTTCCGGATGCTCCTGCTTCAGCGTCTTGATCATGGCGGAAAGGTCTTCGTCGCCCAGGCTGAGCTCGGTCACCAGGATGGCAACCGGCCGGCTGGCCAGCACCTGCAGCGCACCCTGCACACTCTGCCGCCACATCACCTCATGCTGCGCGCCGAGAATGTCCTGCACGGCGTGATAGGTGGATTCATCGCGATCCAGAACCAGACAGACCAGACGACCGTCAGTGCCCGCCGCGCTCGTGGCAGCCTCCACCATCACAGGCGCCGATGCACCCTCCACCTGCAACGCAATTTCCGCCGCCTGCGCAATGGTGTCGCGCAGCTCCTTGGGCCCCCAGGGCTTGTTGATGTAGCGGAATATTTCACCTTCGTTCACGGCTTCCAGCGCGGCATCCGCATCGGCATAGCCGGTAAGAAGGATGCGCACCGTGTCCGGCGCAATGTCGCGGGCATGGCGCAGCAACTCGGAACCGGTCATGAGCGGCATGCGCTGGTCGGAAATCAGCACGTGGATTTTTTCGCGCTTCAGGATGTCCAGGGCCTCGTTGCCGTCGCTGGTGGCAAAGACCTGGTACTGCATGCGCAGCAGCAGGCCCAGTGAACGCAGGATTCTTTCCTCGTCATCCACCAGCAGCACTTTTGGTTTGATCTGCACTGTTTTTCTCCGGGGAATTTTTCAGGATTTGTTTCCCTTCGGGGGAGGGAGTTATGCCGTTGCCATCGTCAGGGCAGCGGCGCTGTTCGCCTGCCTCTCACGCGGCAGCACGATGACAAAACGTGTGCCACGTCCGGGCTCGGAGGCCACGCGTATGCGGCCGCCGTGCTGCTGGATGATCTGCCAGGAAATCGACAGGCCGAGGCCCGTGCCCTCACCCACCGGCTTGGTGGTGAAGAAGGGGTCAAAAATCTTTTTCAGGGTTTCGGGCGGCATGCCCTTGCCGGTGTCCTGCACGGAGACATAGACCGCATCCGCGTCGGCCCAGGTCCTGATCGCAATCTTGCCGCTGCCCTCTATCGCCTGCGCCGCATTGGTGACGAGGTTAAGCAGGACCTGGTTGATCTGCGAAGGCGCACAGGCAATGCGCGGAATCTCGCTCAGCTGGCGAATGACCTCGATGCGGGACTTGAGGGCATTCTTGGCGATCAGCAGGGCATTGTTGACGCAATCATTCAGCGACACATTGTCGGTATGCGCCTGGTCCAGGCGGCTGAAATCCTTGAGACCCAACACCAGCTCGCTGATCTGGGAAAGGCCGAAACCGGTATCACCAAACAGGGTTTCCATGTCGCCGAAAAGCAGTTCCGGGTCCACCATGGCACGCAAGTCTTCGATGGTGGCCAGCTGCCGCGCCACTTCCACATCCGAGCCTTGCGGATCGGTGAGCGCACTTACCAGCGCACTGCTGGCACGGAGCAATTCCTTGAGCTGGCTGCTGAATTCACGCATCAGCTCCACATTGTTTTTCACATAGCCCAGCGGCGTGTTGATCTCGTGTGCCACGCCCGCGACCATCTGGCCCAGTGAGGCCATTTTTTCCGACTGTACCAGCTGTGCCTGCGACGATTTCAGCTTCTGGTAAGCCGTCGAAAGCTCTTTCGCCCCCTGCTCCACCTGCTGTTCCATGGCGGCCAGCAGTGCCAGCACCGCACCCACACCCACATAGCGCCCGTCCTCACAGACCATGAAATCTTCGGACAGCGGAAAACGCATGTGGGTGGTGATGTACTGCGCCGCCTCGGCCACTGGCGTGCCGACTTCCACCTTGAGGAAATCACGGCTCATGATGTCGGCGATGGGGCGCGCGCCGTAGAGGTCGCGGCCGAATTTCTTGAGGAAGATGTCGTTCAGCTGGTAACGGCTGATGGCGCCCAGTACCTGCCCTTCGCCATTGATCACAGGGGCGGACAAGGCCGGCTGCAAGTCCTCGCTGAGGAAACGCTCGGCAACGTGACTGATGGTATCGCCGGGCGCGAAGGCAGGAATATGACGCGCCAGCTCACGGATATCAGGCATGAAAGCCCCCGCAATGACCGGAATGAGGCACGTCATGTGCCGGAAATCATCCTGAACGCGGAGACTAGAAAGAGTTTGTGACAACCCCATTAAAACGGCGGAGAGAATTTCCGGATCACGACGCACTTGTCATGACAGGAGCGATCAATCGTTGCGAAAAAAGGAATTGGAAAAAACTGCGCCTGTCCCTCGCCGGAAAATGGAAAATGTTGTGCTTTGGAGGAAATGCTTATTCGCCCGCAGGCACGCATGCATTCGCGCAAAAAACAGCTGAAGTCACCGGTGTAGGACGGGAAAAGGCCTGGGGCGTCATGTGAAAAACCACTGCCAGTTGCTGCAGCTCCGGCATCAACGGCGACGGTCGAACGCCACGTAATCGGTATCGACAGGACGGTGGCCATCCACATATTTGTGAAGGCGCGAACGGCCCTGGCAATAATCGCCACGGGCAATGCCGGGCAGGTAGTGGTCGGTGAGCATGTGGCCTTTCTTTTCCGGCCGCACGAAGACAGCGCCCGAGGTCGAGTAGTAATGCGACAACACGCCGATACGGGCAAAGAAATCCTGGCCGTTGGCGAAATGCTCCACATAGGGCACGGGATGACCGTGCTCGGCCGTCAGGGGCAAGTCGATATGCAGGCTGTCGGCAACACCGGCCAGGCAATAGATTTCCAGTTTGTGGGCATGCCGGCGCAGCTCCGGGTCTTTCAGTATCTTGCGCACGATATAGCTGGCAATGATGGTGCCCTGCGAATAGCAGAGCAGTACCACCTGTTCGTGCGAAAGCAGGGCATTGCGCACGATATTGAAGGCCGGTCGCGCCAGTTTGCCGTCCTTGCGCAGGGTGCGTGCGGTGATGGCATCCCACAAATCCCAGACAGCGCCGAAGGTGGGCGTGTGGATGAGGTGTATGGGCCGGCGGAAGGTACGCGCCAGTTCCTCGGTTTCCAGCAGGGCCATGGCGGGTGCCGTGCAGATGCCGTTGAGGAAAAACCATTTGGACTGCTTGCCCGTTTCCGACCACTGGAAGTCCGGTGGCAATACCACGCGCGTGCCTTCGGAGGCCGAGCGCCGCTCGACCGGCAGGATCATCTGTCCCAGCACGGAGAGGTATTCCCAGCGGCTCTGGTAGCTGGCGGGATGGAATTCAGGGCGCACGTCCGCTTCCGATTTCACCGGAAACACGATCCAGGGCAGGCTGCCGGCATTGCGCGCCACCAGACCCAGGTCGCGGGCAATGGAGCGGCGGTTGCGCACGACGCGGCCGGCGAATTTGCGCAGGCGGGCAAGGGAACGGTTTTCAGCAGGAGAAGACGGATTCATGCGGGCATACGGCCTGGCGATTAGCAGGGCATTTGTTTTTTAAAAAGAGAACGGCTTTTGTGCACTGTTTTTTGTGGGAGCAATGATCAGGCACTGCCCCCTCTCACAGGATGAAGACATACACCAGCGCCAGGAGGGCGATCAGCAGGGCCACCACCAGCACCACGGCCAGGACGCGGGCATTGCTGTCGAAACCGTCCAGCGCAGCGTCGGCATGCAGCATGGGAGCCGGGGTTTCCGGCTGCACCGGTACGCGAGGCGGCATGGTCTTGTAGAAAACTGTGGAATCATCGGGCAGGCGCAGGTCACTGCTCGCTGCCGTGGCGGCGGCAGCCAGTGCCGGCGTGTCTTCCAGCGGCGGCAGGGCGGCTGACTGGGTCTGGCCGGCCTCCAGTGCCTCCAGGATTTCGCGACGGGCGGCGCGGTAATCCTCGAAGGGCAGCTGGTTTTCGGCATAACGGCGCGACAGCTGGCGCAGGCGCGAATTCTCGGCAAGGTATTCCGTCATCACTGCATCCCCGCCACTTTCACGATCACCACCGAGATATTGTCGCGGCCGCCATTCTGCAGGGCTTCATCAATCAGCCTGGCCGTGCCCTCTTCCGGCTCCAGCGCCAGCTTGCGGCGTATGCTGTCTTCGGCCACTTCGTTGTAGAGGCCATCGCTGCAGAGCAGGTAGGTATCGCCCGGTTCCGGCGCGAACACCGCCGCATCCACGTACAGATGATCGGCCCCGCCGACGGCTCGCGTGATGACATTGGACTTGGGATGGCGGTCGGCTTCAGCCTGGCTGATGGCACCCGCCTCCACCATTTCCTGCACGGCGGAATGATCGCGCGACAGACGGGTGAGCTGGCCGTTGCGCAGGCGGTAGAGCCGCGAATCGCCGGCCCAGAGGCAAACACCCGTGCGCTGGGAAAGGATCAGAGAAACCACCGTGCTGCCCACGGTGCGGCCACCGAGCTGGTCGTTGGCGTAATCGCGCAACTGCTGGTTGACCGACATCAGCAGGCCTTCCACGGTGTCGACAAAATCCGGCAGGGAAGCCGGCGGTTCCAGTTGCGACAGGGGATGGACGACCGCATTACTGGCCACGTCACCGGCGGCATGGCCCCCCATGCCGTCGGCCACGACCCAGAGGCCAATCTCCGGGCGCGCCAGCAGGGAATCCTCATTGATCTTGCGTTTGCCACCCACATCCGTGGCCGATGCTGAAGTCCATGTGATCAAAATGACACTCGCAGGGGCTGGGCCTGTTTCTTATAGTGCCTGAACTTTAACGCGGAGCTGTTTGTTTTCACAAGCAAAACGCCGGCCGCTACCGGACCCGCGCAATCGCTACCCCGCCCACGAGCAAACAGAAGGCAATTGGCAGGCCGGCAGCCAGCACCGGCGAGAAGTCATAGACAAGGCTGGCATAGCCCAAGAAGTCCTGGCCGTAACGGAAAAGCAGACCAGCCATGACGCCGGTGAGCAGACGCAGGCCCATGGTCACCGAGCGCAGGGGGCCGAAAACGAAGGAACAGGCAATCAGCATCATGGACAGGGTGGCCAGCGGCGCCAGCGCCTTTTTCCAGAATTCCAGCAGATAGCCGCCACCATCAAGCCCCTGCTCACGCATGTAATGGGCATAGCGGTAGAGGTCGGTAATGGAGAGGTTGTCCGGCTTGCGCGTGACCAGTTGCAGGAAGTCCGGCGTGAGCTGGCTGG
>JASLCO010000299.1 GCA_030146505.1 Moraxellaceae bacterium | reverse complement strand
GGAGACGCCGAGGATCATGCATTTCTCCGCCTTGAAGTCCGCGATCATGTCGCGGAACTGCTGGCCTTCCAGTGTGCAACCCGGCGTTGAATCCTTGGGATAGAAATACAGCACCACATGCCAGCCACGCAGGGCGGAAAGCACCACTTCCTTGTTGCTGGTGGCGGGCAGGCGGAAATCGGGAACGGCATCACCAATCGCAATCGTCATGAGGCATCCTTGTTGGGTCTGACGGTGGGGGAGTGTGGGTCAAGCGTCATCCCCGCGCAGGCGGGGATCTTTTTGCTTCAGGCAGGGCCTTGTTTGAAGCTCTGCCCGTATTCACGAGATCCCCGCCTGCGCGGGGATGACAACGCCACGGGCGTTGTCAATTCTTGAACGGTTCGATGATGGCGTCGAGATTGCGGTCGTCGCAGAAGAGCATGAAGTTCTCGCGCAGGGTGGCCAGATGCACACGGGCCGGGATGTTCACTGTCATGGAAAGGGCAAACATGGGCGAGCCGGTGTGCGGCGCGGCATAGGTGCTGGTTTCCATGGCTTCGATATTGATGCTCTGCACGGCAAAGAAATTGGCGATTTCGTGCACGATGCCGGGATTGTCCAGGGCGATCACGTGCACGTTGTAGGGCATGGCTTCGGCCTGCACCGTGCGTGGCTCGGTACGCTTGGAGGTGATCACGAGGTTGAGGCGCTTGCCGAGATTGGGCAGTTGGGCTTCCAGCTTGGCGATGGCATCCCAAGTGCCCGAGACCATCATGATGAGGGCGAATTCCTGGCCCATCACGATCATGCGGGAGTCGGCAATATTGCAGCGGTTTTCCGAGGCGGCGCGGGCCAGTTCGTCAACGATGCCGGTGCGGTCGGCGCCGAGGGCGGAAAGTACGAGGAAGTGCTCCATGGGGGTGTCCTGAAAAAAAAGCGGTTCCTGAAAATACGGTGCCGGATGGGCGAAACGTTTTCGAGTCTACCACCGGAAAATGACGGGAGTCAGTGCTGTTCCACGGGTGCCGCCGGGGATTGGCGGTAGCGTGTGGGATCGGGCAGGCCGGCGTCGGCAAAGCCCTTGCGGCGCAGGCGGCAGGAGTCACAGGCACCGCAGGCGCGACCGTCCATGTCAGCCTGGTAGCAGGACACGGTGAGCGCGTAGTCCACGCCCAGTTTCATGCCGGTCTGGATGATCTCGGCCTTGGTCAGCGCGATCAGTGGTGTGTGGATGTGCATGCGATGGCCTTCCACGCCGGCCTTGGTGGCGAGGTTGGCCACATTTTCAAAGGCGGCAATGAATTCCGGGCGGCAATCCGGGTAACCGGAATAATCCACGGTATTCACGCCAATGAAAATGTCGTCGGCCCGTACCACTTCCGCCAGGCCCAGCGCGAAAGAAAGGAATACCGTGTTGCGTGCCGGTACATAGGTGACGGGAATGCCGGTGCTTTCCTCTCCGTCTGCATGTGTAGGCACGGCAATGGAAGTGTCGGTGAGGGCGGAGCCGCCTATGGTGCCGAGATCCAGTCGCAGCACGCGGTGGTCCTGCACGCCGAAAGCCGTCGCCACGCGCTGCGCGGCAGCCAGTTCGGCATTGTGGCGCTGGCCGTAGTCGAAGCTGAGTGCCACCACGTCAAAACCTTCGTGCCTGGCAATGGCGACGCAGGTGGCGGAATCGAGTCCGCCGGAAAGAAGTATCACGGCCTTTTTCATGGCAGTCCTGCAAGGGTTCTGAAATACGATCAGCGCGACGCAAACATGATGACGGCCATTCCGCTCAAGGCAAGGCCGGCGCCGAGAATGTCCCAATGTGTGGGGCGAATGCCGTCCACCAGCCACAACCAGCCCAGGGCCACGGTGATGTAGACGCCACCATAAGCGGCATAGACACGGCCGGAGGCCGTGGGATGCAAGGTGAGCAGCCAGGCAAAGAGGGCAAGCGACATGGCCGCAGGAACCAGCAGCCAGGGCGAGCCCTGTTTCTTCAGGCAAAGCCAGGGCAGGTAGCAGCCCAGGATTTCTGCGATGGCGGTGATGACGAACAGTCCCAGTGTCTGCAGGAAAACCATGTCAGTGACCGGGCTCGTTGTTCCAGAGGTATTTGTGCAACTGCAACTGCATGCGCACATCCAGCTTGTCGGCCAGTATCCATTCAGCCAGTTCGCGCGGATTCATCTCGCCATGCACGGGTGAAAACAGCACTTCACCGACTTTTTCCGCGAGCGCAAATTCGTCGCACTTGAAACGCGCCCAGTCGTAATCACGGCGCGAGGCGATGACGAATTTCACCTGGTCGTTGGCTGTGAGGGCGGCGATGTTTTCATAACGGTTGCGATGCGATTCGCCCGAGTCGGGCGCTTTCAGGTCCATGACGCGGGAGACGCGCACATCGGTCTTGCCGATGTCCAGCGCGCCGCTGGTCTCCAGCGAGACTTCATAGCCTTCGTTGCAAAGCCTGTGCAGCAGCTCAATGCATTCCGGCTGCGCCAGGGGTTCGCCGCCGGTCACGCACACGCAGGGCGCACCATGGCGGCGCACGGTTTCCAGAATGGCATCCAGGCTCATGAGCTGGCCGCCGCTGAAGGAATAGGGGGTGTCGCACCAGACGCAGCGCAACGGGCAGCCGGTCAGGCGCACGAAGACGGTGGGACGGCCGACGCTGCGGGCTTCGCCCTGCAGGGAATGGAAGATTTCGGTGATGCGGAGCTCGGGGGCGGACACGGGCAGGGGGCTGGCTGGCCAAAGGGCGGCCATTCTACTCCAGTCCCTGTTTCCGTAGGAGCGGCTTTAGCCGCGAACTCAACGGTTCGCGGCTAAAGCCGCTCCTGCAGGGAAGGGGCGAGGGTCAGGATTTCTTTGCCGGGGCCTTTGCGGCGGGCTTGGGCGCGGGTTTGGCGGCCTGCTTTTCAGCTTCGGCCAGGGCCTTGAGATAGCTGTCGGCCAGGCCGGCTTCGGGGCTCTTGGGGTAGGTCGCCATCAGCTCCTGCATTTTCTTCCTGGCTTCCTGCGGCTTGCCCTGCAGGTCCAGGATGCTGCCCAGCTTGTAAAGGGCGGCGGGGGCTTTGGCGTGCTCCGGGTATTTGCTCAGCACGGTCTCGAAATGCTTCTGCGCCGAGGCCTGGTCCGGCGTGCTGGCATTGAGGTAGAACTCGCCCAGCCAGTAATAGGCACCGGGCGTGAAGGTGGAGTTGGGATAGCGCTTCACGAAGGCCAGCATGGGGGGAATGGCCTTGTCCGGGCCGCCACTGCGGAAGGTTTCATAGGCAGCGAGATAGGCTTTCTTTTCTTCCTCGATGGTGGCGCTGGGGGCGGCATCACTGCTGCTTGCGACGGCGGCTGCCGGCGCTGCAGAGACCTGCTTCATTTGTTCCTGCAGGGCGTTGAAGCGCTGGTCGAGGTCGGTATAGCGGGTGCGCAGGTCGTTCTGCAGTTTTTCGATCTGGTGGGCCTGCTCTTCCACGGTGCCACGCAGGCGCCCCATTTCTTCCTGCAACTGCTGCAACTGGTTGTAGCTTTCCCAGTCGCTGGTGCTGTTGCCGGAGTTGGCCGGGGTGGCAGCGGGGGCGGGGGTCTCTGCCGCAACAGGTTTGGCGACAGCGACCGGCTTGGGCGCGGCAGTACTCAAGGGGCGGTCTTCCACCATGATTTCGGCGTGCAGACCGCTGCTTGCGAGCAGGCCAAGCAGAAGGGCGGAGCGGTGAAAGCGGCTGTGCAGGGGCATGCGAAAACCTCGTCGCAAAAAAGCAGGCAAAAGGCCGGCGGAAAGTCGGCCCAAGTCTGGCGAAAAAAGCCGTGAGCGTCTGTCAGTGTCTGTAAGCGTTGCGCAAAAATGCCGTTTGCCCGCTCAGGTCTCGAGCAGCACGACCGTGATGTTGTCCTTGCCTCCACGGGCATTGGCGTGGTCTATGAGTTCCTCGCACAGCGCATCGCCACGCAGCTTGCCTTGCATCACGTCGGCGATGTCGGCATCGCTGACCATTTCATAAAGGCCGTCGGAGCAGAGCAGGTAGCGGTCGCCGGCCTGCACCGCGTGCTCGCTGACATCGACCTTGAGCTCGCCGTCCAGGCCCAGGGCACGGGTGAGTATGTTGCGTGCGACTTTCTGACGGGCTTCTTCCGGGCTGTAGAGGCCCTTGTCGATGAATTCCTGCAGCAAGGAGTGGTCGTTGGTCAGCGCTTTCAGCTCGCCCTTGCGCAGGCGATAGAGGCGGGAGTCGCCCACATGCGCCACGCAGAGCTCGGTGTTTTCCAGCAGCACGGCCACGATGGTGGTGCCCATGCCCTGATAGCGCGATGAGCTGGCGGCTTTTTCCTGGATGCTGGCGTGGGCTGCCTGCAAGGCCGTTTCCAGCCGGTCGTGGGCGGACAGGCCGGCCGTCTGCCGGAGTATGCCCAGCGTGGTGCTGACGGCGAGGTGGCTGGCGACTTCACCGGCATTGTGCGCACCCATGCCGTCGGCCAGTACGGCGATGCCGAGTGCCGGCAGCAACTCGAAAGCATCCTCGTTGTGATCGCGTTGCCGGCCGGTATCGCTGCGGCCGCTGAAAACAGCTTTCAAAAAGTATCACTCCTTTGGGCCGGCCTGGCGTGGCCGCGGCATGTCCTTGTCAGGCTTCGCCTTCGGGCAGGGAATCGCCATTTTCTTTTTTGTTGTCCACCTTGGCGCTGTCCAGGCAGGCCTTGATGGCCGCGGCGAATTCCTCGCCGGTCTGGTAGCGCTGCCCGGGATCCTTGGCCAGGGCCTTGTCGATGATGGCGGCGATGCAGGGCAGTACACCCGACAGCTCCGGTTTCACCTCGAAGACCGAGACATGCGGCTCGTTGGCGATCTTGTACATGAGCGTGGCCATGGATTCACCGCGGAAGGGCGCAACGCCGGACAGCATCTGGTAGAACATCACGCCCAGGCTGTAGAGGTCGGAGCGGCCGTCCACCTTCTTGCCGGCCACCTGCTCCGGTGACATGTAGGTGGGTGTACCCAGCACGGTGCCGGTCTTCGTCTTGCTGGCATCCGTGATGCGCGCGATGCCGAAGTCGGTGATCTTGATTGCGTTCTTGTCCGGGTCATACATGATGTTGGCGGGTTTGATGTCGCGGTGCACCACGTTGTGCTGGTGCGCGTAATCCAGCGCCAGTGCCGACTTGTAGACGATGTTCACCACCTTGGAGGCGGGCAGCAGCGTGTCCGGCTTCACATAGCGCGCCAGGTCATGGCCGTGCAGGAATTCCATGGCGATATAGGCGAGGTCGTGCTCTTCGCCGGCATCGTAGATCGTCACGATATTGGGGTGGTTGAGGCGGCCCGCGGTTTCGGCTTCGCGGAAGAAACGTTCCTTGATTTCCGTGAGCTCGTCGCCTTCGAACTCGTCCTTCAGCGCCAGGGTCTTGATGGCGACCACGCGGTTGATCTTGGGGTCGCGGCCGAGATAGACCACGCCCATGGCGCCCTTGCCCAGTTCCTTTTCCACCTGGTAGCGACCCAGCATGGGTTTTTCATCACTGCCCGGCGTGAGGATCATGGTGGCCGCGGCGGAGCTCATGCCGCCACCGCCCAGGATGACGGTTTCTTCCAGCTTCTGCGCGCGCTGCAGCTTGACCGAGAGATCGCGGAATTTCGGATCGTAGTCGTAGATGAACTGGTAGACGGACACGGCCTTGTTGAACTGGCGCTTGCGCTCGTAATCGAGAGCGAGGTTGTAGAGCACATCCGCCATGGAGTCATCCATGGGGCATTTGCGGAATTTCTCGAAGGCCATGTCGAGCTGGCCGGTCTGCTGCAGGGCAAGACCGAGCTGGCGATTGGATTCGGCCGACTGCACCTCGGATTTTTCCTTGGCCTTTTCCGTCACCAGGTAATGCTTGGTGGTGATGAGCACATAGCCCACCAGCACGATGACGGCCGGCAGCATCATTTCCACCCAGATGCCCGAGCTCTTCATGAACACGAAATGCGTGGCGATGAGCAGCAGCACGATGATGCCGGTGGCCGCTGCCGCCGGGGTGGCCTTGAGGCGGGAGAGACCGAAAATCACATAGCCGGCGGCCAGCAGGATGAGTATCCAGCGCAGGGCGGTCGCCCATTCCGGGGTGATGAAGAAATTCTGGTTGAGGATGCTGGCCACGGTGTGCGCGAGGATGCGAGCCGGTTCCATGCCGGCAGAAATCGGCGTCACCTGGGGTGAGCCCAGGCCATAGGCAGTGGGACCGATGATGACGATCTTGTCCTTGTATTTGTTGACCGGAATCTTGCCCGAGGCCACATCAAAGAAGGAGTCTTCCACGAAGGCCGGCCTGTCACCCTGCTTGCCGTAGAAGAAGGTGCGCATCTGCAGATAGGGGTCGGTCTTGATATTCAGTTTGCCCAGACGCAGGCCTTCGCCCAGGTTCACGGAAATATCACCGACACCGAGATTCAGGCTTTTGGCGGCCAGCATCAGCGCCAGCGAGGGGTAATAGCCCTTGTCGTGATGCACCAGCAGCAATTCATTGCGGATGACGCCATCGGCGTCGGGATTGCTCGCGACATGGCCGATGAAAGCGGCTTTTTCACCGAGCAGGGCGATGGGCGGGGTGGCTTCCAGGGTGTCTGGCGGCAGATAACCGGCTTCGCCGGCACCGATGCGGTCACGCACGGCGGCAATCTGGTTGCGTGTCACGTAATCCGGGAGAGCCTTGTCGGGATTGCCTTGCGGTTCGCCCAGCACGAACTGCATGGGCAGTACCACGTTACCGGCCGTACCCAGTGCATCGGCCAGGTGCTGGTCGGTATTGAGTCTGGCTTCGGAGGCCAGCAGTTTTTCACCCAGGCCATGCACGGCGGCATTGCTTTCAGACTGCGTGGCCAGGTTGTCCACGTAATACTGGTTGATGTCGCGGATGGCGAGCAGGCCGGGGTCCAGCTGCGGTTCGGACAGGATGATGGGCAGGCCGACGGCCTTGGCGCCGCCTTCATGCAACCTGTTGATCATGTCGGCGAGCAGGGTGCGCGGCCAGGGCCAGCGGCCGAGGTTGGCGATGCTCTGATCGTCGATGGCAATGATGGCTACCTTGTCGCCCGGATCATGCGAACTGACCCGCACGCCAAGATCGTAGGCGTAGTGTTCGATGTTCTCGATCACATCGGTAGCGGCGGAGAGGATGAGCAGGCCCAGCACGATGATGACGCCGGCCAGCCAGTCGGATTTCCAGACCGGACTTCCTTTTCCTTTTTGGGTGACTTTCCCCTGTCGCATGGCATACCCCTGATGCGGCTGAAAACGGCCCCTGCGGGCCGGAAAATATTGTGGAGACTTTTGTATGTGGCTGCGCCGCTTTTTACACGACTGCGCAGACTTCTAACAGACCGTCCCGGCCAGGACAAGGCAGCGGCACGTGCTGGCCGGGATGACGGCCATGAAAAAGGGCGGCTGCAGCCGCCCTTGTTTCTGGAAGTGAGGCTTTGGGGCCGGCTTCAAGCGAATTGCAGCAGCCCGTAGATGGCGCCAAATCCGGCCAGCGTGGCCGCCATGTTGAAGGGGCCGTGGGCGTTGCGGAACAGGCGCCAGTTCCAGAAGGCCACCGTGCTGTTGCGGTAAGGCGTGAGACGGGGCAGGAAGGGGCGGACTTCGGTGCAGTAGTCGGCATAGTCCTGGCCGAAGACCTGACGCAGCAGGGCTTCTTCGCGTTTTACGCGGTTGGCCATGTAGAACCAGTAGAGCAGGGTGTAGATCACCACGACTGGCAGCCGGCCTCGATCAAGCAGCAGCAACACGCCCAGCACGATGAAATAGCGGCCGAGATACATGGGGTTGCGCACGAAGGCATAGGGGCCACGGAAGGCCAGGGTGGAGTTCTTGTCCAGCGAGGCGAAGCACCAGAGCTGTATGCATTCGCCAATCATGGCTACGGCAAAGGCAAGCCAGAATCCATCCTCGCGCACCCCCAGCCACCACACCAGCAGAATGGCGGCGATGACGCCTATCACCTCGCGGAAGCGCACGGCAAAGGCACGCAACTTGGCATCGCTGAAGACATAATCCAGGAAGTTTTTCATGAAGGGCAGACCCTTGAGAGTGGTGGTCGGTTGATGGGTATTGTGCTCAGCTGCGTTCGCGGAAAAAGCGGCGCAACCCGAGGTAATTGCTGAATATCCAGCCGCGGCGCCAGCTGTTCACGCTGTCCAGCACCGCCTGGCGTTGGGTATCCAGGGTACCGGGCAGGCGCCGGCTCCAGAATTTGTAGACACCGGAGAGATCGATGTTCCGCAGGTAACGGGCCAGCGCCGGCCACCAGAGCGGCAAGGCCAGCCAGGACTGGAAATCGATCAGGATGGGTTGGGAATCCGGGCTGACCAGGACATTGCCCGAGTTGCGCAGGTCCAGATGGGCAATGCCGCGGCCGTGCATCTGCTGCACCAGCTTTTCATAGGCCAGGAAGAAGTCCGGCGTGAGTTCGGTGGCAGGCACAGCGGCCAGCGGCCGGGCCTCCACGAAATGATAGGCAAAGGCCAGCGTGTCCACGCGGCGGGCACCGTCGGGGATGCCCGGGATGCCATCCAGACGCTGCAGGGCGCGCAGCTCGCGGCCTATCATCCAGCGCCCCAGGGTGTGCCGTATGAGCCAGGGGCAGGCGGAAAAGTCCTTCACCACCCAGCGTTGGCCATCCACTTCCAGCAGGCGCACATCGGCATTGGCGGCACGGCCACGGGAGAGATAGTGGGGTGTTTCGCTGCCCAGCAACTGGCGGGAGGGGAAGGCTGTCACGGTGTCGGGTCTGGTCATGCGGTTCGGGTGGGCGGCTTTTTAGCAAATGTCGCTGATGCTGACAATGCGTGCCCGCCTTGAGGTCCTCAGCATGTCTGCCGTCCTGTGAGAAGGACGTGAGTGTGCCGTGACAAGTACATAAAAGCCGGGCATGAAAAAGCCGGAGCAGGTTTTCCTGCTCCGGCTTTTTCATGCCACAGGGGCGATCAGGGATTGCCGCTGGTGTAGTCCAGTTCCACGCGACGGTTCTGGGCCCAGGCTTCTTCGCTTTCACCGGCAGCCACCGGCTTTTCCTCGCCGTAGCTCACCACGTCCAGCTGGCTGGACTTGGCACCGTTACTGGTCAGGAAGGCCGCGACGGATTTCGCGCGACGCTCACCCAGAGCCATATTGTATTCACGCGTACCGCGCTCGTCGGTGAAGCCGCTGACCTGTACCTTGGCGCCCGGATTCCTGGAGAGATAGGCGGCGTGGGCCTTGAGCGCGTTGTAATCGCCGGAGGCGATGCTGGAGCTGTCGTAGTCGAAGTGGAAGACCTTCACGCCCAATGCGGCCGCCAGGGAGTTGGCCTTGGATGCGGCATCTGCCTGGGCCTTGGCATTGGCGTCAGCCAGCGCCTGGCTGTCGACGCCGCTGGAGGTGTTGGCAGCAGCAGCGCGGGCGGCGGCATCGGCCGCGGCCTTGTCAGCGGCAGCCTGCTGCTCGGCAGCGGCCTGGGCATCAGCCTCGTCGGCCTTCTTGGTGGTGGTGCAGGCCGCCAGGCTCAGCACCAGCAGGGAGCTGGCGAGGATTTTGGCATTACGGGAAATCAGCATGACGGGTTCTCCATGAATGTCAGACAAAAAAACAAGAGCGCATAAAAGTGCCCGCAAATTAACACAGCCCTGCAGGCGGTCATGTCGGGGTTTTGCAACAGTTTATGTGAAGAAACGTTGTCTTCTGCGCGTGGAAACCGTGGTGTTGAATGCCGGCAGGCTCTGCATCATTTCAGGAAGGGAGACCATGCGGGTTCGCGGACTTCACCCAGCCGTGACGGCAGGCGCACCTGGAAGCGGCCATCAACCGAGGCGATGCCCAGTTCGCCGTATTTTCCCTTGCGGGTGGCATAGACCAATTGCACGCCATTGGGCGCAAAGCTCGGGCTCTCGTCCAGTGGTGTTTGCGTGATGATGGTCATCACGCCGCTTTGCATATCCTGCACGGCAATCTGGAATTGCTGGCCTTTTTCCCGGTGCACAAAGGCGAGATAGCGGCCGTCGGCACTGATGTCGGCGCGGGCATTGAAGTTGCCGTCGAAAGTGAGGCGCTTCACGGCCTTGTCGGCAATATTCAGGCGGTAGATCTGGGCGCTGCCGCCACGGTCAGAGGTGAAAATGAGGGCCTTGCCATCCGGCGTCCAGCGCGGCTCGGTGTCTATGGCCGAGTGGTTGGTCATGCGCGTGAGTTCCTGGCTTTCCAGGTCCATCACGTAGATTTCCGGATTGCCGTCGCGCGACAGGGTGAGTGCCAGGCTCTTGTCGTCCGGCGACCAGGCGGGCGCGCCGTTCAGGCCGGGGAAGCTGGCGAGCTTCCTGCGCTCACGCGTGGCAATCGTCTGTATGAAAATGGCCGGTCGCCGGTTTTCAAAAGACACATAGGCAATCTGCTTTCCGGACGAAGACCAGCTCGGTGACAGGATGGGCTCCGGCGAATCCAGGATGCTCAGGGGGCGGTGGCCGTCAGCATCGGCCAGTTCCAGGCGGTAGCGCAGCTTGCCGGCATCCGGATACTGGTTCACGTAAAGGATGCGGGTTGAAAACGCGCCTTTCACGCCGGTGATCTTTTCAAAAATCTTGTCGCTGATGAAATGCGCACCGTCACGCCATTTTTCGGCGCTGACGGTGAGTTTCTCACCCAGCAGGCGCACCTGGCGGTCCATGCTGAAAAGTTCGTAGCGGATTTCATAGCGCTTGTCGGCGGTGAGGCTCACCGATCCCACCACAAGGAAATTGGTATTCGTGCCTTTCCACTCGTTGTACAGCACCTCGCCGCCCGAGGTCGGGCGCACCGGCAGTTTTTCATAGGGCAGGGGTTTGAAGCGGCCGCTGCGCTCCAGGTCATCGCGCACGATGTCAGCCAGCGCCTCATTGTCGGCTGCGGTCTCGCCGCCAAAGGGCACGATGGCAATCGGCAAGGCATCGTCGGCGCCACGGGTGATCTCGATTTCCAGTTCGGCACGAGCCGCACTGCTGGCGATGATGAAAAAACTGAAGAGCAGAGTACGTAGCAAGAGAGTACGGAGCATCACAAATCTTCCGGGTTGAATTTGAGCGTGATGACGCGGAAATACTGGTTGAAGGCTGTCAGGTCATCGGGTACGGGCAAGGGGTTGGCTCGCCGCACGGCTTCTTCGGCGCTGGCATCAAAGGCCGCATCTCCGCTGGTTTTCAGTGTTACCACATTAGCCACTTCGCCACCGGGCAGCACACTGATGCGCAGCGTCACGACCATGCCACGGCGTGCGGAAAGTGGTCTGTTCCATTTTGTTTGGACTTTCTGGTTGATGAGGCGCTCGTATTTGTCGCGTATGGCCTGGTTGGCGGCATTTCGGGCGGTGGCTGCTGCCTTTTCCGCCTCACGTTGGAGTTTCGCCGCCTCATCCTTACTGACCTGCTGTTGCAGTTCCTGCATTTCCTGGTCAAAGGCCTGCGGCAGGCTCTGCTTTTGAAGAAGGGGTCTTGTTATCGGCTTTGCCGGTTCCGGTTTTTCTTCCGGCTTGGTAGCTGGCTTCTTCTCTTCCGGTTTGGCAGAGACTTTTACTTCCGGCAGCTTGGGCAGCGGCTTCACTGGTTCCGGTACCTTGGCCGGAGCCGGTTCGGGTTTTACCACTGGCGTGGGCTCCGGCACCGGTTGTGGTTCTGGAGGCGGGCTCACCGGTGCCGGGCGTGGTGGTGGCGGTGTCAGTGCTTTGCCACTGACGAGCACGGCCTCCACCACACGCGGCGGCTCCACTTTCGGTGGCATGTGCAGATAGGGCAAAAGCAGCACAAGGCCCAGCACGCCCACATGCAGGAGCAGGGATTTTTTCAGGGCGGAACGTGCCGGCGGCACGGCAGCCGGCACCATGCGTTGCGGTTTAGCGGGCTGCATCCGGCTCTGCCTGCGTGAGCAGGCCCACATTGGGCACACCGGCCTGTTGCAGGCGGGCCATGAGGGTGACGACGACGCCGTAATTCACGCGGTGGTCGCCATTGACCAGCACGGGGGCTTCCGGTGTTTTCTGCAAGGCAAGCTGCACAGTGCCGGTGATGTCATCGCGGGAGACGCGCCTGTCGCTGGCATTGCCCTGTTTGACCCAGTAGCTGCCATCGGCCTTGATGGAAACGATGACAGGGTCCTTGTTTTTCAGGGTGAGATTGTCAGTGACGGCCTTGGGCAGCTCCACCTGTATGCCCTGGGTGAGCATGGGGGCTGTCACCATGAAGATCACCAGCAGCACCAGCATGACGTCGATATAGGGGACGACGTTCATTTCGGCGACCGGCTTCTTTTTTTCGCGGCGGAAGGACTTTTCCATGACGGTTGCCGTAGTCAGTGCCGCGAATGCGTTTCGCGGTGCAGGATGCCGGAGAATTCGTCTGCAAAGGTTTCATAGCGGGTGAGCAGGCCTTCGCTGCCCGCCGAAAAGCGGTTGTAGGCGAGCACGGCGGGGATGGCCGCAAAAAGGCCCATGGCGGTGGCGATGAGCGCCTCGGCAATGCCGGGAGCCACCACGGCCAGCGTGGCCTGCTGTACTTTGGCAAGGCCTATGAAGGAGGTCATGATGCCCCACACGGTGCCGAAGAGGCCGACATAAGGGCTGGTGGAACCGACGCTGGCCAGGAAATTCAGGTTGGCTTCGAGGCGGGTTTGTTCCTGCGTGAGCGCAATGCGCATGGCGCGCGTGACACCCTGCATCACGGCATCACCGTCGGCGCCCTTTTCGCGCAGGCGCAGGAATTCCTTGAAGCCGGAACGGAAAATGTTTTCCTGGCCCTGCAGGTCGCTGTTGTGGCGGTTCAGCTGGTTGTAGAGCGCATTGAGATCACCGCCGGACCAGAACTTCTCATCGAAGCTGTCTGCCGCCTGGCGTGCACCTGCATAGAGCGCGCGGCGCTGGAAAATGATGGCCCAGGAATAAACGGAGGCGGCGACAAGCGCCAGCATCACCAGTTGCACTATCAGGCTGGCATGGCTGATGAGATGCCAGAGGGACATGTCGGGCGCTTGGCTCATGGTGCTGGGCTTCCGGAGGCTGGGGCGTAACGGGATTTGAGAAGGGTGATCAGGCGCTCGGGCAGGGCGCGGGGCTTCATGTCGGAGCGACGCACGCAGGCAATGTCTATGTCGCCACCTACCAGCACATTGTCGTCACGCTGGACCTTTTGGTGAAACACGAGGGAGGCTCGCCCCAGCGACTTTATCTGCGCGGTAACGCCGAGCGCGTCATCCATGCGGGCGGGTGAGAAATAGCGCACCTGGGCGCCGCGTACCACGAACATGAAATCCTCTTCCGAATGCAGGTAGTGCTCGAAGCCGAGGTCACGCAGGAACTCGGTGCGGGCCCGCTCCATGAATTTCAGGTAGTTAACGTAGTAAACGATGCCGCCAGCGTCAGTGTCTTCAATGTAAACGCGCACCGGCAAGTAAAATTCCGGTAAGGGATAGGTAAGGGACATCAGAACAGGTCCGTTTGCTTCAGGTGTTCGTGCAGGCGTTCCGGCGTGGGCAGGCCGAAATGCAGATAGGCGTGGGGCGTGGCGACACGGCCGCGGGCGGTACGCATCACAAAACCCTGCTGGATGAGATAGGGCTCGATCACGTCTTCCAGGGTGCCGGCATCTTCCGACAGGGCCGCCGCCAGGGACTCGATGCCGGTAGGGCCGCCCCCGAATTTTTCCATGAGGGTGAGCAGGAAGCGACGGTCCATGCCGTCAAAACCGTGCTGGTCCACATCCAGCATATTGAGGGCAGCACTCGCGACATCACCAGAGATATGGCCATTGGCCTTCACTTCCGCAAAATCACGCACGCGCCGCAACAGGCGGTTGGCAATACGTGGAGTGCCACGTGAGCGGCGGGCAATTTCCTCCGCACCTTGGGCATCCATGGAGACATTCAGCAGGCTGGAAGAGCGCGTGACGATATGGGAAAGATCGGCCACGGAATAGAACTCGAGACGCTGCACAATGCCGAAGCGGTCACGCAGCGGCGCCGTCAGCAGACCGGCGCGTGTGGTTGCTCCCACCAGGGTAAATGGCGGCAAATCCAGTTTGATGGAACGTGCTGCCGGGCCTTCGCCGATGACGATATCGAGCTGGTAGTCCTCCATGGCGGGATAGAGGATTTCTTCCACCACGGGCGAAAGG
>JASLCO010000298.1 GCA_030146505.1 Moraxellaceae bacterium | reverse complement strand
GACGGTTCTGTCGGAAAAGGGAAAGCGCCAGGGAACCAGGCAGGATCAGCATGTCGGTCTCTCGGGGGTCGGGCGAGGGCATTACGGAGCGGTTGCTGCCGCCGAACGGCGGGTCAGTCGATGACCGGTTCCGGGCTGCCGGAAAAGGCCGCAATCATACAGAAACCGGGGGTTTCAGGACACCGGCACGGGCGGGCAGCCGGTCAGGAAGGGAAGTTTCTGTCAGACAATCCAGGGCAGATTTACGTTTTCAAGGCTAGACAGAATGAGAACTGGTCGATACATTTCGCCCAACTTGCGGCACAGACCCTGTACATAAGGGCAGTAACAACGCGCGTTGGTGAGCCCACTGGCTACCGAAACACCCCCAAGGGTAAACGCTAAAACGGTCAGCAAAGCAGTCGCGTCCTCACAAGGGACAACACTGGCCGAGCTGGTTGATAAACGGTAAACCGAAAGAGGTACTCAGGATGTCTGGCGGCTTCAATGCGCTCCAAGCGCTGCTGGCACGTGTGCGACTCCCTGCGGGCCCCCGGCCTGCATCTTTCCGCAAAACCGGAAAGGCTTTTCCCCGCCTGGCGCTGCGCGCCGGCTTTGTCAGCCTCATCCTGCTCGCCCTTTTCCAGCTCCAGCCCAAGACCACGGCGTTGCAGCAGGTGCAGGAACGCCATGAACTGGTGGTGACCGGCATCAGCGGCCCCACCACCTTCTACCAGACCAGTGCCGGCGCCCGTGGCCTGCAATACGAGCTGGCCCGCCTCTTTGCCGAAGATCTGGGCGTCAAGCTCGTACTCCGGGACGCCGGCAATACCGACGGCGTGCTCAACGCCATACGCTACAACCAGACCGACATCGCCATCACCGGCCTGGCTTCCGACGACCCCCGCCTGTCCCGCCTGCGCACGGCAGCACCTTATATGGCCGTCAGCGAGCAGCTCGTACAGCGCCTCAACCATCCCCTGCCGGCCAGCTTTGACGACATCGGCAATGCCCGCATAGGCGTGATGGCCGGCTCCAGCGAAGCCCAGCGCCTGCATGCCCTCACCCGCTGGCGCTCCGACATACAGCTGGTGGAGCTCAAGGGCGTGGACCCGCTGGCGCTCATGGAGCGCGTGGACAGCGGCGACCTGGACTATGTGGCCATCAATTCCAATGAATTCGACGCCCGCCGTGCCCTTTTCCCCAATGTGGGCGTAAGCCTCAACCTGCAGGACACCAGCGAACTCGCCTGGGCTTTCCTCAAGACACGGGACCAGAGCCTCTTCGCTGCCGCCCAGGCCTTCCTGGCCAAAAAGCAGGCTGATGGCTCCCTCGGTCGCCTGGTGGCCTTCTACAGCCAGGGTGACACCTTCGACCCTTATTCCGTGCGCAGCTTCCAGCGGGATATCGCCCAGCGCCTGCCGCGCTACCAGGACCTGTTCCAGAAAAGCGCCCGGAAGCACGGCATGGACTGGCACCTGCTGGCCGCCATCGCCTATCAGGAATCGCGCTGGCAACCGGCAGCCGTCTCGCCCACCGGCGTGCAGGGCATGATGATGCTCACGGCCGATACTGCCATGCATATGGGCGTGGAAGACCGTACCAACGTGCCGCAGAGCATCCGGGGCGGTGCCGCCTACTACCAGCAGATAGTGAACTCCCTGTCGCCCTCCGTGCGCGAGCCCGACCGCACCTGGATGGCACTGGCCGCCTACAATATGGGTCCTGCCTATATCGACCGCGCCCGCCGGCATGCCCTCAAGGCGGGAGACAACGCCGACAAGTGGTTGGTGGTAAGCCAGCACTTGCGTACCATGGCCCAGGAAGCCCGCCGCAGCGGCCGCAACATCCCCGTCGGCCAGGCCCTGACCTATGTGCAACAGGTCCGCCGCTACTACGACTCCCTCCTGCTCGCCACCAGCAGCAGCGGCAGCGAAGACCGCGTTGCCATCAACAGCAGCAGCAAACAGATCACCCGCTGAGCACCACCGGATAAAAAAGCCCCGTGATAGGCGGGGCTTTTTTATTGGGCTCACAGGCTTGGTAGCCTGTCGCCGGGGCGAGAACCGGAATGCAGGAGAGGCCGATGAACCAAGAAACAAACCGCCGCCTGCAACTCTGGGTTGATGCCGATGCCTGTCCCAATGCCATCAAGGACATCCTTTTCCGCGTGGCGGAAAAGCGCCGCATTGTCTGCACTCTGGTTGCCAACCAGTTCATTCCCGTACCGCGCGTGGACTGGCTGAAGTCCATACAAGTGCCTGCAGGCTTTGATGTGGCCGATGACCGTATCGTGGAGTTGATACAGCCTGGCGATCTTGCCATCACTGCCGATATTCCCCTTGCTGCCAAGGTAGTGGAGAAAGGTGCATTTGCCCTGAACCCGCGCGGCACGTTTTATACGGCAGAGAACATCAGGCAGCGCCTGACCATGCGCAATTTCATGGAAGAGTTGCGCGGGAGCGGCGTGCAGGTGGGCGGCCCGGCTTCTTTCAACCAGCAAGACCGCATGGCGTTTGCCAATGCGCTGGATAAATTCCTCACCCAAAACCTGAAATAAACGGATAACCGTAGGAGCGGCTTCAGCCGCGAACAAAAAAAGACCCGCTGATTGCGGGTCTTTTTCATCAATGAAAGTTCGCGGCTGAAGCCACTCCTACAGGAAGGCGAACATCATTTGCGCGGCAAGAATTCCGGCTTCTGCTTCTTGAAATTGGCCTCCTGGGCAATGAACCGGTTCTTGCCGAAGAGCAGACCCAGCTGCAGATAGCGTTCACGACGGAAAGCACTGCGCACGCCATTCACCCAGTTTTCCTGGAACAGGGCCTTGGTCGAGGCCACGGAATCCGGCGAACGTGTCTTGATCTCGACAGCCAGCTTTTCAGCCTCCGCCAACGGATCAGCCGATACTGCTGTCACCATATTCAGTTTCAGCGCTTCCTCACCATTCAGCATGCGGCCGGTCATGGCCAACAGCTTGGCCTGGTCCATGGGCAACAGTTCACGCAGGGTCACCGTGCCACTCATGTCCGGAATCAGACCCCACTTGGCTTCGAGAATGGAAAACTCGCA
>JASLCO010000315.1 GCA_030146505.1 Moraxellaceae bacterium | reverse complement strand
TGGATCCCGGCCTGCGCCGGGATGACGAAAAGCCTTCAAAGGGCGTCAAGTATATAAATCCTTTTTTTATCGGTATTGATCAGGCTTTTTCACCGGCAAGGGCTTCTTTTTCTGGTGAGGCCACAGGCTTGCGTGAGCGGAAGGGATAAAGCAGTTGCTGCCCGTAATTGTGCAGGGGAAATCCGGTTTCATTGCCAAGGCCGGTTTTCTCGGGCATGTCGCGATCTCGTGGCAGGTAGAACGTGCCGAACATCTGGTCCCAGAGGGTAAAGCCGCCGAAATTGCGTGCCTCGCTGTACACCGAAGAATGATGCCAGCGATGAACCTCGTTGGTGCCGATGATGTAGTTCAGCCAGCCGTGGCGCAGATCGATATTGAGGTGGGTCACGGTGGCCAGCACCGAGCCCAGCGTGACGGCTGCCACATAGGCTTCATGGCTGGGGCCGGCCAATAGCAGACCGGTCAAGGGAATGAGGCGGCGCACAGCGGCATCGAAAGGGTGGGCCCGGTAGGCGTTGAGGAAGGTGACGCGATGCGCGCTGTGATGCACGGCGTGGAAACGCCACAGCCAGGGCAATTCATGGCAGAGGCGGTGCATGCAGTAGAAAAGGAAATCAAAGACCAGCATGCCTGCCAGTACCTGCAGGGCAAAGGGCAGGCTGGAGAGTGTCCAGCGCGGGCTGATCCAGCCGGCACTCACCAGGATGTTGCTGGAGACATGCTGGAAGGCCCAGGCCACGATGGCGGCCTGCAGGCTGTTCAGCAGGAGTACGCCGCCATTGGAAAGCAGGTCGGTGAGCAGTTCGTTCTTTTCCAGCGGCCGGCGCACTTTGGGCAATACATATTGCAGCGCCAGGGACAGCAGGTAGAAAGGCAGCAGGAAATACTGGAAGAGGCGGTTCATGTCGAAATGCATGAGCAACAGGGCGACCACACCCAGCAGCATGCACAGCAGTGTGTAGCTACGGGAAAAAAGGGAGATGGCGACAGCCTTGAGAGAGTGCATTGCACGGTCCTGTGCATTCTTGAGGGAGGTCAATTCTCCGGTAGCGGTCTGGCTGCCGATAAGCCGGGAGGCGGACAAATCCTGTTCATTTCCGGTCAGCGTGACCGGTGGCCAGCAGGGTTCGTCATCCTGGCGCAGGCCGGAGTTCCTGCGACAGTGACTTCTTTCGCCGCCTCATGGGCTCCGGCCTGCACCGGAACGACAACTCAAGAAAGCAATGAAGTCAGGTATATGGCTCTCATAAAAAAAGCCGGCATGTGCCGGCTCTTTTTATGGATGGCAACGAACAGGCTTACAGCGAAACGCTGGAGCCCGCTTCCGCCACGGTGAGCGCTGTCATGTTGATGATGCGGCGCACGGTGGAGGAGGCTGTCAGGATGTGCACGGGCTTGCTGGCGCCAAGCAGGATGGGGCCTACCGTCACGCCGCTGCCCGATGTCACCTTGAGCAGGTTGAAGGCGATGTTGGCAGCATCCAGCGTCGGCATGATGAGCAGGTTGGCCGAGCCCTTGAGCTTGCTGTCGGGGAAGACCTGGTTGCGTATGGATTCTTCCAGGGCGGCATCGCCGTGCATTTCGCCTTCCACTTCCAGATGTGGCGCCATTTCCTGCAGCAGGCGCCAGGTCTTGCGCATCTTGGCGGCGCTTTCCGTGTCTTCCGAGCCGAAGCTGGAGTGCGAGAGCAGGGCCACCTTGGGCGTGAGGCCGAAGTTCTTCACGGCCTCGGCAGCCTGCAGCGTCATTTCTGCCAGCTGTTCTGCCGTGGGATTGGGATTCACATAGGTGTCGCAGATGAAGAGCGTGCGGTTTTCCAGCATCAGCAGGTTCATGGCGGCGAACTGACTGACACCCGGCTTCTTGGGAATGATGCGGTTGATGTAGCGCAGGTGCAGGCCGTAGTTCGCGAAAGTGCCACAGATGAGGCCATCGGCTTCACCGAAATGCACCAGCAGGGACGCAATCAGCGTGGCACGGCGGCGTACTTCTTTTTGTGCCAGTTCCGGTGAAATGCCCTGGCGTGCCATCAGGCGGTGGTAGAACGTCCAGTAATCCTTGAAGCGGGGATCATCGTCCTGGTTGACGATGGTGATGTCCACGCCGTTGCGTATGCGCAGGCCCAGCTTGTCGATGCGCTTTTCGATCACGGCAGGGCGGCCGACCAGCAGTGGCCTGGCCAGGCCTTCATCCACCACCACCTGCACCGCGCGCAGCACGCGTTCGTCCTCGCCTTCAGCGTAAACGATGCGCTTGGGTTGCGCTTTTGCCTTGGCAAACAGCGGCTTCATGATGAAGGCGGAGTTGTAGACGAATTCGGAAAGTTTCTGGCGATAGGCCTCGAAATCGGTGATGGGGCGCGTGGCCACACCGGTTTCCATGGCGGCACGGGCCACGGCCGGTGCGATTTCCAGGATGAGGCGCGGGTCCAGCGGTTTCGGAATCAGGTATTCCGGTCCGAAGGAAGACGACGATTCCGAACCGAAGCCCAGTGTGGCTTCCGACTGCTCGGCATGGGCAAGATTGGCGATGGCATGAACGCAGGCAATCTTCATGGCCTCGTTCACGGTGGTGGCGCCGGCATCCAGCGCGCCACGGAAGATATAGGGGAAGCAGAGCGCGTTGTTCACCTGGTTCGGGTAATCCGAGCGGCCGGTGGCGATGATGGCGTCGGGGCGCGCTTCCTTCGCCAGCTCCGGCATGATTTCCGGCGTGGGATTCGACAGCGCGAAAATGATGGGATTGGCTTTCATGCCCTTGAGCATTTCCGGCTTGAGCACCCCGGCGGTGGACAGGCCGAGGAACATGTCGGCGCCATCCATGAGGTCGGCCAGCACGCGGGCCGTGGTGTTCTGCGCATATTTCGCCTTGCTTTCGTCCATGCCGACGCGGCCTTCGTAGCACACGCCCTTGGAGTCGGCGACGAAGATGTTTTCCTTTTTGGCGCCCAGCGACACCAGTACGTCCAAACAGGCGATGGCAGCAGCGCCCGCGCCGGAGCAGACGATCTTGATGTCGGCAATGGGCTTGTTGACGATCTTCAGCGCATTGAGCAGGCCCGAGCCCACGATGATGGAGGTGCCATGCTGGTCGTCATGGAAAACGGGAATCTTCATGCGTTCGCGGAGTTTCTTTTCCACGTAGAAGCATTCAGGTGCCTTGATGTCTTCGAGGTTGATGCCGCCGAACGTGGGTTCCAGCGCGGCGATGATTTCCACCAGTTTTTCCGGGTCTTTTTCGTCGATTTCAATATCGAATACATCGACGCCGGCGAATTTCTTGAAGAGTACGCCCTTGCCTTCCATCACCGGCTTGGAGGCCAGCGGGCCGATGTCGCCGAGACCGAGCACTGCAGTACCGTTGGAAATCACGGCAACGAGATTGCCGCGCGCGGTGTATTTGGCAGCGGTGGAGGGATCGCGTTCGATTTCTTCACAGGGAGCGGCGACACCAGGGGAGTAGGCGAGTGCCAGGTCACGCTGGTTGACCATGGCCTTGGTCGGCGTGACGCTGATTTTTCCGGGCTCGGGGAATTCGTGATAGTCGAGTGCAGCTTTACGCAGTGCCTCATCCATTTTTCGGTCTCGCTGTGCATAAATACCGGCACCGCCCGATAAGGGAGCGGTGGCAGGCGACGGTTGGAGTGCGCGAATGATAGCAAGTTCGCGGTGGTGCAGGCGCGGGTGTGGGTGGCC
>JASLCO010000302.1 GCA_030146505.1 Moraxellaceae bacterium | reverse complement strand
CATGGAACATGTTCAGGAAAAGCGTGGCGAGGATGTCGTCGCGATGATGGCCCAGCGCCACCTTGGTGGCACCGATTTCCTGAGCGAAGGCATAAAGGTTGCCACGCCGCAGCCGCGAGCAGACGGCGCAATAGGTTTTCCCTTCCGGGGTCAGTTGCTTGACGATGCTGTAGGTGTCTTTTTCCAGGATATAAAAGGGTACGCCACGCTGCGTGAGGTATTCCGGCAACACATGCTCGGGAAAGCCGGGTTGCTTCTGGTCCATGTTCACGGCAATGATGTCGAATTTCACCGGCGCGCTGATCTGCAGGTTGAGCAGGATTTCCAGCATGGTGTAGCTGTCCTTGCCACCGGACAGGCAGACCATGACACGGTCACCCTCCTCAATCATGTTGTAATCGGTGATGGCGGTACCGACGAGACGGCGCAGGCGCTTTTGCAGCTTGTTGAATTCGGTACGTGATTTGCGGTCCATTCCCTCCCCTGCTCCAGACTCCTGCACAGCCTCGTTCCCGGCCACTTCGGCATCAAGGGCTGCAAGGGATTCCGGATAGAAAACGACGGGGTTCTGGGAAGCGTTCACTTGGGTCATACCGCAGGCGGGTCAGGGAGCGCAGCACCGGAAAGCGAAGCACCGGCTGCGGCGCGGATTTTCCCTGCTTCACGCCATCATGGCAAATGCCCGTTTCTGGGAGAGCAGCTTCAGCCGCGATGGTTTTTTTCTTCTTCCCGGAGGCTGAAGCCGCTCCTACGAAGCAAGAAGAAGAGTTCAGGTGACTTTCACCTTGCGGATGAGGCGTGCCAGCAAAGCGGGCGAAAGCCGGCCCAGCCAGATGGCCAGCCGCTCCTTGCCGGCAATGATGATGCGCTCCTCGCCACGGGCCAGTGCCGCCACGGCGCGGCGCGCAAACTCATCCGCCGGCATGGCAGTCTCCTGTTGCGGATCAACGATGCCGTGGGCGGAGCCATCGGCCGTGATGGCCGACAGCGAAACATTGGTACGGACAAAACCGGGAAGCAGCACGGAAACACGCAGGCCGGCGTCATAGACCTCGGCGCGCAGCGCATCATAAAAGCCGATGATGGCATGCTTGGCAGCGGCATAGGCCGAGCGGTAAGGCGTTGCCACCAGCCCCACCACGCTGGAGACAGCGGCCAGCTGGCCACTGCCCTGCTTCAACATCTGTGGCAGCACGGCCTTGGTCAGTGCCACAGGGCCGAAGAAATCCAGTTCCATCACCTTGCGGTCCACTTCCAGCGGCGTGTCCTTGATGAGGGAGCGCTGGCTGATGCCGGCGTTGTTGACGAGCACATCGATGCGCCCGAAACGCTCGATCACGGCCTGTACATGCAAGGGCAGGCTCAGCGTGTCCGTCATGTCCAGCGGCAACACCAAATGGCGGTCGGCATCGGCACAGCGCAGGCGCACCTGTTCCAGCACATCGCCACGGCGGGCCGACAGCACGAGGCGCGCGCCCTGCGCCGCAAATTCATAGGCCAGCGCCTCGCCTATGCCGGAAGAGGCGCCGGTGATCCACACCACTTTGTCTTTATACATGTCAGAGCCCCAGCGGCTGGTTGATGGCGCGCAAGGCGGCTGCCGGATCGGCCGCCTGCGTGATCGGGCGGCCTATCACCATATAGGAAACACCGGCCGCCCTGGCCTGCTCAGGCGTCATCACGCGACGCTGGTCGCCAGCCTCGCTGCTGGCGGGACGGATGCCAGGCGTCACCAGCAGGAAATCCGGTCCCAGCAGTTCACGCAGCACCACTGCTTCCTGCGCCGAACACACCACACCATCAAGGCCGCTTGCTGCCGTCAGACGTGCCAGGCGCTTCACCTGCTCCAGCGGCTCCACATCCACACCGCTTTCCGCGAGATCGCTGCGCTCCATGCTGGTGAGCACCGTGACTGCAATCAGTTTTGTTTTATACGCGCCCTGCTGCAAACGCTCCTGCGCAGCGCGCATCATGCGACTTCCACCGGAAGCGTGCACATTCACCATCCACACACCAAGATCAGCGGCCGTAGCGACAGCACCGGCCACCGTATTGGGAATGTCGTGGAATTTTAGATCGAGAAAAACCTCGAAGCCCATGGCCTGCACTGCACGCACCACCGATGGACCTTCCGCCGTGAACAATTCCTTGCCGATCTTGAGACGGCATTCGGCCGGCGACAGCTGCTGTGCCAATGCCAGAGCAGGCACCGCACTGGGGTAATCCAGAGCAACAATCACGGGAGAGCGTGTGGAAGCGGCAGTCATGAGCGTCCTCGGAGCAGATGCGGGCACCGCATTCTACCCCGATGCACGCACACTTGCCTCAGAAGCGGCTCATGATGCCTGATGCATTGCTTTGACACAGGAAATGCATGCGCGTGAAGCCGCGACTGAACATCGCCATGCTGATTTTCACATCTTTAGGGACGTCGGCCTGCGCGGGTACGACAACAGAATACGCTAGCGATAACGCTTGTCGCCCAGTGCATCCTGCAACTGGCGCACTTCGCGCTTGAGCCAGTAAAGCCGGGTATTGAGCTTGAGCAGGCTGAAGAGATTGAAACCGGCCACCATGCCCACCAGCGCACCGATCACAAAACTGAAGAGCACGACCACGCCCAGGTTCACCTGCGGCGCCGCGAAAACCAGAAGATTGAGCGAGACATCCTGATCATTCACCACCACCAGCCAGAGCCCGGCAAAAAGCAGCAGGAAGGCCAGCAGGACAAACAGGATTTTCTTGAAAAAAGTCACGGGAATCAGACGTCTGCGGGCGTTGTCGCAGCCCGGGCATTATTTTCGGCTGCAATTTCTTCCTGCAGGCTTTCATTGACGCGGTCTTTCAATTCCTTGCCCGGCTTGAAATGCGGCACGTATTTGCCCACCAGGGTCACAGCCTCGCCGGTCTTGGGATTACGGCCCACGCGCGGCTCGCGGTAATGCAGGGAAAAAGAGCCGAAGCCACGTATTTCAATACGGCCACCGGTGGCCAGACTTTCCGACATCTGCTCGACAACCGTCTTCACCGCCAATTCAACATCCTTGGCCGTCAGCAAGCTCTGCTTGGCCACGATGCGTTCAATCAGCTCGGACTTGGTCAGCGCCATTGCCTGTCTCCCTGGGCTCGCTGCCTCTTTTCATGGACTTGGAGAGGCTTCTCAAGAACAAATGGGGATATCCGATGTAACGGGCTGATTTTAAACATAAAAAATTGACCTAGGCAAACCACCCCGGCACCTGCCTGAAAGCCGCGCCAGCACTGGCTTTGCGGCCTTGGGACGGCCCGCCCAGGCATGAAAAAACCCCGCCGAAGCGGGGTTTTTTCTCAAGCAAACCAGCGGCTTAGTTGCCCTGGGCGGCCTTGATAAGGTCGCCGATGGTCTTGGGACCGGCAGAAGCTTCCGGTTCCTGGTCACGCAGGTTGTTGATGGCTTCGCGATCGTCAGCTTCGTCCTTGGCCTTGATCGAGAGGCTGATCAGGCGGGACTTGCGGTCGATGCTGATGATCTTGGCTTCAACTTCCTGACCCACGGTCAGATGCTTGGTGGCATCTTCCACGCGGTCGCGGCTGATTTCGGAAGCCTTGAGGGAAGCTTCAACGCCATCGAGCACTTCAATGGTGGCGCCCTTGGCGTCCACAGACTTGACCTTGCCCTTGATGATGGCGCCCTTGTCGTTGGCACCCACGAAATCACCAAACGGATCGCGCTCAAGCTGCTTCACACCGAGAGAGATACGCTCGCGCTCGGGGTCCACGGAGAGGATGACCGCTTCCACGGCATCGCCCTTCTTGTACTTGCGCACGGCCTCTTCGCCGGTTTCGTTCCAGGAAATGTCGGAAAGGTGCACGAGACCATCGATGCCGCCTTCCAGGCCGATGAAGATACCGAAGTCCGTGATGGACTTGATGTTGCCGGAAACCTTCTCGCCCTTCTCGTGGGTGCGTGCGAATGCATCCCAGGGATTTTCCTTGCACTGCTTGATGCCGAGGGAAATACGACGACGCTCTTCGTCGATGTCCAGCACCATGACTTCCACTTCGTCGCCGATCTGAACGACCTTGGACGGGTGGATGTTCTTGTTGGTCCAGT
>JASLCO010000285.1 GCA_030146505.1 Moraxellaceae bacterium | reverse complement strand
TGGTAGCGGGGGCTGGATTTGAACCAACGACCTTCGGGTTATGAGCCCGACGAGCTACCAGGCTGCTCCACCCCGCATCAGAGGACGGCGACTATAGGCCCGGTGACTTTACAAGTCAAAGGGTTTTTGCCGCATTTTTCCGGAAAATTCCCGGGAAAATCATGAGCCTGCCGTCTGGCACGACAGGCTCCGTTCTGTCACAGGAAAAACAACTTCCTGTCGCCCGAGCATGGCCTCAAGAGAGATCACATCAGGACTTGTTTGGTGCGGAAGGAGGGACTTGAACCCTCATGCCGTGAGGCACAACCACCTCAAGGTTGCGTGTATACCAATTTCACCACTTCCGCGATTCTTTGCCGCCTGCTTATTTGGCAGGAGCGGCAGGCACATCAGCCGGCGCCGCACCCGATGCTGCCGGAGCGGCAGGCGCTGCCGGAACATCGCCAGCAGGCTTGGAGGCCGCCTGTTCAGCCTGCACCTCGGGCACAAGACCATAGCCTTGCGCATTTTTCTTTGCATACACGGCCAGCCCGAGGCTGGTCGCAAAAAACAGGGCTGCCAGCACCGCCGTCACCTTGGTCAGGAACCCGGCAGAGCCCGCTGCACCGAAGACGGTCTGCGAAGCACCTGCACCAAAGGATGCACCCATCTCGGCACCCTTGCCCTGCTGCAGCAGGATGAGGCCGATCATGGCGATGGCAAACAACACATGAAAGACGAGAATCGCGCTTTCCATTCCTTACCGCCTCACTGCGCTGCCCGGGCCGCCCGGGCAATCGCGACAAATTCTTCTGCGTCCAGGGACGCACCACCCACCAGGGCACCATCTATGTCCGGCATGGCAAACAGCGCTGCGGCATTAGCCGCCTTCACACTGCCGCCATAGAGGATGCGCAGGCCATTGGCCACCGCCGCATCCTGTTTTGCCACCGATGCACGCAACACGGCATGAACCTGCTGCGCCTGCTCGGGGCTTGCGGTACGTCCGGTACCTATGGCCCAGACCGGCTCATAGGCCAGCACCGCTTTTTCCAGGGCCTTTGCGCCATGCGCATCAACCACCGCTGCCAACTGGGCCAGAACAACTTCTTCAGTCTTTCCGGCCTCACGCTCCGCCAGCGTCTCACCGACGCAGAGCACCGGAATCAGTCCGGCCGCCTGCGCCCTTGCAAACTTTTCCGCCACGGCGGCGTCACTGTCGCCATAGTGGCTACGACGCTCGGAGTGGCCCACGATGACAGCATGCACACCCACATCGGCCAGCATGCCAGCCGACACCTCACCGGTGCAGGCGCCATCATCCTCACGCGCCACATTCTGCGCCGACAGCATCAGGCCACTGCCAGTGAGCAGGCCGGCTACCGGAGCCAGATAAACCGAGGGGGGCGCAATCCACAGATCGATACCACTGTACTCGGACACCCGCGAGGCAATGGCGCTGACCAGTGCCGCATTGGCGGCTTGCCTGCCGTGCATTTTCCAGTTGCCGGCAACCAGCTTGCGACGCATCGCGAAAGCTCCTGTTCAACAGCCCCGAACGGGGTTTGGCGCAACGCGGCAGCCGTCTTTTCCAGACCCCTGCCGCGCGAGGCCCGCAATCTTAGCCAAGTGGTTCCGGTGAAACAACTACTGGCCGGAGAATTTTCCAGGAGTTTTCAGGGCATGAAGGCGGCCTTCAAACCAGAGTCACCCTGACCGTCTCGGCCAGGCCGGCCGCCAGTGCCTGCACCAGCGCCTCGTCCTCGCCCTCGACCATCACACGGATGACAGGTTCAGTGCCAGAGGGGCGCAACAGCACACGGCCACGGCCGGCCAGCTTCTGCTCGGCTGCCTGCACGGCTTCGGCAATCGGCGCCTCCGCCATGGGGTCGCGTTTTTGCGCCACGCGCACATTGATCATGTGCTGCGGAAAAATGCTCATGCCGCCACGCAATTCATGCAGCGCCCTGCCACTGCGCACGATGACCGCCAGTACCTGCAGGGCGGCGATGATGGCATCGCCCGTGGTGGTCTTGTCGAGCAGCACGATATGTCCGGAGGCCTCGCCACCCAGGCACCAGCCACGCGCCTCCAGCTCAGCCATGACATAGCGGTCGCCCACCTTGGCGCGCACGAACTCGAGACCGAGTTCGCGAATGGCGATCTCCATGCCCATATTGCTCATCAGCGTGCCGACAACACCCGCCAGCGGCTGCCCCTGCTCCACACGATCACGGGCAATGAGATAAATCAGCGCATCGCCATCAACCAGTGCGCCATGGCGATCGACCATGAGTACGCGGTCGCTGTCGCCATCAAACGCAATACCGATATCGGCGCCGGTTTCCACCACAGCTTTCTGCAACAGCCCGGGATGTGTGGAACCGCAACCGGCATTGATATTGAGGCCGTCCGGCGCGCAGGCAATACGTATCACTTCCGCACCCAGCTCGGAAAACACCGCCGGCCCGACCTGGTAGGCCGCGCCGTGCGCGCAATCCAGCGCAATCTTCAATCCCTCAAGGCTGAGCCCGTAGGGAAAAGTGGATTTGCAGAATTCAATATAGCGGCCGCGTGCGTCTTCCTGGCGCATGGCCTTGCCCAGCGCATCGGGAGCCTCGATGGTGAGCGGCTTGTCCAGCCAGCTTTCAATTTCCGCTTCGACCGCATCCGGCAGCTTCTTGCCGTTGGCGCCGAAAAACTTGATGCCATTGTCGTAATACGGATTGTGCGAAGCGGAAATCACGATACCGGCACTAGCGTGAAAAGCGCGCGTGAGATGCGCAATGGCCGGCGTCGGCATGGGACCGAGCAGGCGCACGCTGACACCGGCCGCCGACAGCCCCGCCTCCAGTGCCGACTCCAGCAGATAGCCGGAAAGACGTGTGTCCTTGCCCACCACGACAGAGGCGCGCCCCTGGCTGGCCAGCACCTTGCCGGCCGCCCAGCCCAGCTTGAGCGCAAATTCGGGCGTGATGGGCAGCTCGCCCACCTTGCCACGTACGCCATCGGTACCAAAATATTTCCTGCTCATAATCCTGATTCCTGTTCTTGCCGACCGTGCTGCTTTTGCGGCAGGGCACGCAGGGCGGCGACCACGGCCAGTGCATCCATCGTCGCCTTCACATCATGGCTGCGAATGATAGCGGCGCCATCGCGCGCGGCAATCGCCGCCATCGCCAGGCCGGCATGCAGGCGCTGGTCCACCGGCGCGCCTCCCAGGATGGCGCCCAGCATGGATTTGCGCGACACGCCCACCAGTTGCGGCAGGCCCATGGCCACGAAGCGAGGCAACGCCGACAGCAACGCCAGATTGTGCTCCAGCGTCTTGCCGAAGCCGAAGCCCACATCCAGCACGAGACGCTCGGCAGCAATGCCGGCGGCCTTGCAGGCCGCCACGCGATCACGCAGGAAAAGTGCCACCTCTTCCACCACATCGCCGTATTGTGGCTGTTGCTGCATGTGACCAGGCTCACCCTGCATATGCATGAGGCAGATCGGTAAGCCTGCGGCCGCCGCCGCCGCCAGTGCGCCTTCGCGCTGCAAGGCCCGCACATCATTGATGAAGCCCGCGCCACATGCCGCGCCTTCGCGCATGACTTCCGGCGTGGAGGTATCCAGCGAAATCACCACATCCAGTTCACGCGCAATGGCTTCCACCACCGGCAGCGTGCGGTCCAGCTCTTCCTGCACGGAAACGGCAAGGGCTCCGGGACGCGTGCTTTCCGCGCCGACATCGATAAGGACGGCACCCTCGGCCTGCATGCGCGCTGCCTGTGCCAGCGCGGCCGACAGCGTGGTGTAGCGGCCGCCATCGGAAAAGGAATCCGGCGTGACATTGAGTATGCCCATCACCACCGGACGGGAGAGATCAAGCTCGCGACTGCCGCAGCGCAATATCGTCATGGCCTTCGTTGATTTCCGGAAAACAGATGGCGAGAAAAACAAAGGGCCGCACTTGCGGCCCTCGTCATGTTGCTGAAGATCAGTGCTGGGTAGCCGGACCGCCAATCGGCGGCAGGCTGCCACGGTTTTCTTCTGCCTTCTCGGCAGGGGCAGGCTTCTCCACCTCAGCAATATCCACCTTGGCAGTACCATTGCCATCATTCCAGCCCTTGGGAGGCTGCGGCTTCTTGCCGGCCATGATGTCGTCGATCTGTTCGCTGTCTATGGTTTCGTACTGCATCAGGGCTTCCGCCATCATGTCCAGCTTGTCGCGATTCTCGATGAGGATCTGCCTGGCCTTGTCATAACAGCGGTCGATGATGGCGCGGATTTCATTGTCGATATCCATGGCCGTCTGCGCCGATACATTCTTGCGCTGGGTCACGGAGCGACCGAGGAAAACTTCGCCTTCGTCTTCTTCATACATCAGCGGACCCATTTTTTCCGACAGGCCCCACTTGGTCACCATATTGCGCGCCCGCTCGGTGGCGCGCTGGATGTCATTGCTGGCGCCGGTGGTGACGCCATCAAAACCCAGTGTCAGCTCTTCAGCGATACGGCCACCAAAGAGCGAGCAGATGCTGGATTCGATACCGCGCTTGGACCAGCTGTAACGATCTTCTTCCGGCAGGAACATGGTCACACCAAGAGCGCGGCCGCGCGGGATGATGGAAACCTTGTAGACCGGATCGTGCTCGGGCACGAGGCGACCGACGATAGCATGGCCGGCTTCGTGATAGGCCGTGTTCAGCTTTTCCTTTTCCGACATGACCATGGATTTGCGCTCGGCGCCCATCATGATCTTGTCTTTCGCCAATTCGAACTCTTTCA
>JASLCO010000380.1 GCA_030146505.1 Moraxellaceae bacterium | reverse complement strand
CTGAAGATGCCAGCAAAGGCTCCAGGCAGACCGTGCTTGAGTTTACGGCTCCCGCTTCGGCAACCATCGGCGCCAACCGTCAGGCACAGGATGACTACCGTTTTTCCTTCTGGGGTGAAATCGAATCAGGCCGTGGTGTTGTCGGCTCCAGGACCCTCAAGAGCCAAACCATTATTCAGGGCAATGCCGCTGGCAGCGTGATGCGTTATTTCAAGTTCACGCAAACGGGAACATCTCCTGGTCTCAAAGGAGCTACCGCTGTTCCTGCTGCTCCTTACGACTTCACCTCGGGCCTTGCCGGTTGCACTATGCAAGCAACAACGGACCCGGGCTGCTCAACGGCAACAACAGGCCTGCCTTACAACAATCGCACTCTTGCCATCGCCTACGACAGCCACCTCCAAGGGGAATTTCGTTTCAGTGTGGCGCAGTTGAATTCAGCTGAAAATCCCGCATCGGATGCTTTGGGCCAGCCTGTGGATTTTCATTCTACGGAGGGTATGTATTTTCGTGGGGCTGATGTGCATGTGGCCTTGGGCCAGCTTTTCTATCAGGCACTTACCATCAATATGCCGCGCAGGGTGACTGACAACAAGCCGGCTCCCATTGATCCTGTGACTCTCCTGCCCAAAACGGACGGATCGGCGCCCGATGGAAATTTCACGCTTGAAATCCCGCTCATTCCCAATATTGAGGCTGTCTATCGCCGCTTTTACAGCCTGACGAATTATACAGGCACTACCAGTCTGGCCACGGGTGGAGGCTGCTCGGCCACTACTACAACACGCAGGGCGGCGCCCAACTGCGTTGATGATGGTTACGCCACGGCTCGTGCCGCTTATTTGTTTGGCTTGGGCTCGCGAGGGGATAGTGGTGTTAGCAATTTTATGCCGGCTAGCGTGGTAAAGGATGGGGCAGGAAATATCGTGGTTGGGAATTCAACCTATCTGCCAACTGATCCCAATTATGCCAAGACTCATGGTTATGCACGATGGGGCGACTGGTCGATATGCCGCGGCGTTGGCTGCTCCTTGCCCACAGCTGCGAATGGGGCTGCAAATGCTTATGCGGGGCTTGGGCGTAATTCATGGGACTCATCTGGTGATGGTGTGTTTTTTGTAGGTACGACGGATTTCAATGCCTACGCCTATTCCGTGGACAACACGGACACAAACATGATGTCTGCCAATAACAATAATCAGGGTCGAAACTATTTTACGACTGTTTCGTGGTACCAGAATTCAACAGCAGCAGCCTGTACTACAGCCACTGTTGCCGCTTGTGGCTATGGTAGTGTTCGTAGTGCGCAGTCGGTAGGTGGCACCGCAACACTCAAAACGGTCACAAATACTAATATTCATACTTATAACGGCGTTGCAGATACAAAAGTGTCTGGAACCGGTTGCACACAACTTGCCAATACGGCTGCCTGTACAGATTTTCCCGCTGAATATTATTTTTTGAATAGTGCCGCTCAAGGCCTTACTGCAGCTACAACCTTGAATAAAACTACTACGCCAGTTTCAGGCCTTACCCGTAATGTGATTTATGTGCCAGCAGGAACAGCCCTTAATTTAGGGGATTCCCGTATCGAGGGTTTGCAACTCAATTACCTGCGTTTTACCAGCTATGGAGCGCTTAACTGATGGCTCCTTTCCGCGCGTTGTTCAGGATTCCGGCTGTTTCTTGCATTGCCCTGTTGCTGTTGTCACAGGCCTGTGCCGGCTCCACGCTGGCTGCCCTGGATGACAAGGATTTGAGCGAGGTTTCTGCCCAGCAAGGCATCACCTTCGATCTCGAATATCGCATCAATACGAATGCCGATGGCTCGCCGGTAAACACCAGCGAATGTCCCAATGTGGGGGCGCTTACCGGCGGTGAGAGCTGTCGCATGGCCTACAGTCTGGCTGACAGCAGTGGCATGTGGATCGTGGCCAAGGGTTATCGCGGCATGATCAAGCTCACCAATGTACGCATTGATGCTTCCACGCTGGCCGGTGACTGGACTTCGCGTACATCGGGCTCGGCGGCAGGTACGGGTGGAAAAGCCCTCTACATGAACCCCAATCTCTGTATAGACCCGGCAGGCTGCTTTGATGCCAATGGCAAGCCTGTGAACGATACCAGCAGGTATTACAACCCGGTTGGCAAACCGACTTTCCAGTTGACAGCGGGTAACTGGGCAACGGCTTTGGGAACGAGTAATGCGGCCACGGGTAACCCTGACTATTTCACGTATCTCAACCAGCCCAACTACACGGACTTCACCACTTCTTTGTATGTGGACAGGTTGACCGCTGAATTTGACTCTGGCTGCAGCACGGTTAACGGCAATACCTCCTGCACCAACCGTGATGGCTATCTGCAAAACAAGGTGAAGGGTGCGCCCATTGCCCTGCGCATGGCCAGTGGCGTGGGTTATGTACCTGATCCGGCCAACCCTCCCGATGTGATGCTCGGGCCTTATGGTAATGAGCCTGCCAAGGTCAGATTGGATGGTCATCTGCAGATTTATGGCTTTGGTTTCTGATGAGTAAGACCATGAACGATGTTTTCCGTAAGTTTTCCTTTTCAGGCTATATGTTCGTGGTGGCGAAGGTAATGGTGTTGCTTGCCTCTAGCTTCCTCTTGGCTGGTCAGGCCCGGGCGCTGGAGCCAATGACTGATTCCGAGCTTTCCGAAGCAACAGGCCAGGCCTTGTTCTGGTCCGACGTCATTCGTGGCGATGAGCTGGCGGGCGCCAATGCTTATTCCAGGCCATTCAATTTTTATCGTGTGGGCCTGGATGGAGAACTTGCGCTCAATACCAATATCGCCAAGCTGCAGCTGGGTTGTGGTGGTGTTAATGATTTTCTGAATGCAAATGCTGGCTGTGATATTGACATTGATTACGCTTCCCTGATGGGGAGAAATGGAACCAATGTGGGTGCGCCTGGAAGTGCCTTTGTGCTCAAGCGCCCTTATCTTGAGTTTGCTATCAAGAATGATGACAACCCTGTAAAGCGTGAAGTGGTTGGCATGAAGATCGGTGCAGCATCTGCAGATGGCGCTATTACGGCTGGCCGCCGTTATGCCGCAGGCCAATTCAATCAGGAAACTGGGAGCACGGCTGCATGCTCAACCACTCCTGGTGATGGGGTTTCCGCCTGTCATTCTGGTATCAATTCCGTATCTGGTTTCTTGGGGGCAGAAATGTCTCTGCAAATGGATGCGACGGCAACTGTTTTGGGTATTGGCCTGAGCCTGAGAGGTTGTGTCGGACGGCTAACTGGTGCGAATGGT
>JASLCO010000255.1 GCA_030146505.1 Moraxellaceae bacterium | reverse complement strand
ATACACCGTCGCCATGCCTCCCTTGCCCAGCATGCGCTGGATGCTGTAGCCGGGAATGTCGAGATTGCTCATTAAGGGAGTCACTTTCCTTGCTGATTCAGACAGACGCGGAAACCAGCACGCTCTTCACTGCTGGCGCGGCTCCATACATCCTTGAGAAGATCAAGGTTCGTGACAGGTTTGGCGGCTTCTTCATCACCGGACGAGAATGCCTTGCTGATGGTATCGAGCAGGGAGGCTTCGGCAATCGATTTGATGGGGGTGGATTCCGTGCTGCTGCCATCCTTCACGCTGACCAGACTGAACGCGGGATTCTTGGCGAACTGCCTTGCGACATCATGGTTTTTCTGTGGCGGAATCTGCAGGCGATATTCGCTGCCCGCTATGGCATTGAAACGCAACGCCGCCTGCTTGGAGCGCACGACATCATGATCGTCCGCGCTGATCTGGAAAAGCTCGACATAACGCAGACTGAACACATGCTCACCAGGCAGCAGGGCGAGCTGAACACGACTGCGGAGGAAACTGGGCGGCGGCTCCTGGCCATCGATTGCCATCACCTCTATTTCTTCAGGCACCGACACCAGCACCAGTTCGGCATTGCTGCGCACCTGACCCTCATAGGCCTTGACCGGTCCGGTGGTCGTGCTGCAGGCCACAAGCCCTGACATTGCCAATACCACCAACGCACCCTGCATCCAGTACTTCATACAAACTCCGGAAATTCCATGAAAAAAGGCCGCAAAGCGGCCTTTTTATCAGAGCCTGCGCGCCCGTCGCAAGCCGAGCAGCGACAGCAGCAGCAAGCCTGCCATGTCCAGGCTGCCTCCGGTTTGTCCCTTGTCAGGATCGGGGGCATTGGTCTTGATGGTGACAGTGGCACTGCCGGATACGGCACCTTCATCGTCGTACACGGAATACTGGAAGCTGTCGCTAAAAGGAGATTGCGCATTTTTGGCCACGTATTTCAGATCGTCGCTCCGGTAGCAAAACTTGACGGTACCGGCCGAATAGCTGGAGCCCGGGCACAACTGGGTTTCTCCGACCACATCCCCCAGCGAAGGCTTGGAGGCGATATAAATCAGGTAATTGGGAGCGGGCGCATCAAAGGGGTGCTCGTCATCCACGTCCTTGTCATTGGCAAGCAAATCCAGGGAGAGCTCCGTGACACCTATGGGGCGTACATAGACATCATTCACCGCCGTCGGGGGGATATTGGAAATCGTGGCGGTAACCGTGGCGATGTCAGAGGATGCGGTGGTGCCATCCTCTGCCACCACATTGACCTGATAGGTGCAGGAGAGAGGCGCACTGTCGGGATAGAGCACACCACGGGAATCTATCACCAGCTTGTTGCGGTAGTCCTCGTTGCTGTCATTCTTGTCATGCCATATGCAGGTGTTTTGCGTGGTGGTCGAACCACCCGCCGCCGGAACTGTCACCAGCGGGCCACCGGATATCACCGTGACGGCCTGCGTTCCGCCATCACGATCAGGGTCGGCAAAACGGCTGGGTCCGGTATCGCTTTCACCGAAACTGTCATTCGCCAGGATGTCCGCAATGATCACGCGGGAGTCCGTGCCGTTCTGGACCGAGTCATCCACGGCCGTCGGCTCCATGCGCTCCACCGCGCCGATATCACACTTGGAGCCATTCTTGCGCGACAGGCCACGTTGATCCGCGCCCGTGCAGCTGTCGCCCTCGGCGCCCTTGTTGAGCGCATACGCTGAAGAGGACTTGAGCATGTAAACCGGAGTCAGGCCGCCACTCAAGGCAAGCGGCCTTAAGAGTTCATTGTCAATCTGGCCACTGCCGGGGTGCAGGTTGGCGCTGAGCGAAGACAGCAAAAGGGCATCACAACTTGCATCATCCACGGCATTGTAATTGCCGGCGCGGAAGGACACGGCCGAATCCAGGTCACAGTTACCGTTTGCATTCCCAATCAGCAGAGAGTTGTTCAGGGATATAGAGGAAAGGGCCTGGAAACCGAACACCGCGCCGCCCGACTGCTCGGCAGCAGTGATATTGGCCAGGGTGACGGAGCCCTGGCCCTGCGCATTTCCCGTCTGCCGATAGGTCAATGCTGATTGGGGGACTGGCGGAAGCGGAGCCTGGGTTATCGCCACCGACTTGTTGCCGGACAAGGTACTTGCCGAAATATCCAGGGTCGTCGAACCACAGGCAGCAATGGCACCAGCACCGCCGTAGGCAGATTCGTTCCTGGCCAGCAGGCTGCGGGTAATGGTGATGGTATGGCTGGCCAGCTCGCGGTCCTGTTCGCAGACCATGCCAATCGCACCACCCTCGGCATCAGACACGTTGTCACTGAAGACCGTGTCTTCCGCTGACAGGGAAGCGTCACTCGTGCTGAAGAAGATCGCACCACCCATGCCACCCCGATACACACCAGACGAATCAAGATAGCGCTGTGCGTTGCTGTGGCTGATGACAACATTGCTCAGGGAAACAGACAGCGCGGCATAGATGGCGCCACCATTGCCCTTGTTGTTGGCACTGGGAGCAATGCCTCCCGTCAGCACCACATCCTTGAGCGTGAGGGTGGAGCCGGTATTGCCATAGCTGTTGATGATGCGGTGGGGATTGCTGTTGTTAGCACCGGCATCAATGACAGTAATTGGCGGCTTGCGATTGGGCGCCTTGCCTGTATAGGGATTGAGCGTTTCATCCACATCCGGAGTGGTCTCGTCATCCTCCTTGATCGTGGTATCAGCGCCCTGGATGATGACTGAAGCCAGCACGGGCAGTTCAGAATCCAGCGTGTAGCTTCCAGCTTCGAGCTGGATGATGTTGTCCCCCACCGGCGCGCCGGCAGGGCATCCTCCCCAAGGCTCCTTGCTCTTGCTATTGACGACATGCAGTGCTTCACGCAAAGAGCAGGCCGAATTGTTGACGCCGTTTTCATCGGCAAGGGTGGTTACCTTGATGGTGGCGCCCGTTGCACCCACGGAGCCGCCAAGCAGCAACAGGGAGCCAGCCAGCGCAATACCGCCCAGCGTATGGACCTTGTTCATTTCTGTCCCCTGCGACCCAGACCAACAACACCACCGAGCCCCATCAGCAGGAGCAGTTCCCAGAGGTCCGCCACACCGGCAGTGGAATAGCTGCTGATGCCATGGCGCGGCTCGACAATGATCTGGGCATCAACCAAACGACTCTGGCTGTCATCGGTGGAGTTCATCAATTTGCTGAGGGTGGTCACCACGCGGAAACTGAAACGGTCATAGCCATGGAAATCCGAGCCCGGCGTATAGGTATAGGTACCGTCGTTGTTGAAGACCACCGTTCCCTTGGTCGGCGGCGATGTGATCCAGGGGCAACCCGGTTTCAACTTGTCTTCAGCAAGAGTGGGCGCAAAGTCAGGGCAACTGCCTGAGCCGTTGAGCGCCGTGGGCACGAACAATTCCTCGTCTTCCAGTTCACTGTCCAGAGCCTCGGTATGGGTATCACCATACGAAATGGCGTCGCCCGACCTGACCGACTCGACAACCGGCTGGATCTCCACCGCCCCGATATCGCAAATCGAATGGCGATTTTTGGCACGCTGATCCGAAGCCGAGCAAACCGAAACGGAAATATCCGAGCCCTTGCCCACAATGGGTGAGTCCGACTTCTCGCTGTAAGCGCCGAGCAGGCGTGGCATGTGGTATTCCGTCGCATCATCGACCGAGCGCGTCATCAGCGGGCAAAGGAGCCCCATGCCCTTGAATGCCGGATAGTTGGCGTCGTTAAAGCCGACACACTTTTTCTTTTCCTCGCCATCAACCTGCACCAGCTCCACCGAGGCCATCAGCTTTTCCTCGGGCACGCTGACATCGCCATTCCTGAGAAAAGTCAGGCCGGAAGGCGCATCATCACAGCCACCGCCCAGGAAACCGAGGCTGAAACGGAAATCAATATCGGCCGTCGCCGGCAGGTTCTGGCAATCCGTGGGAGTGGCAGCCGCCGGAAACTTGTCCGGGTTCCCGGCCAGTATGGAGGCATAGACAGAAACCTTTTCACCGTTGAAATCCAAGCCGGCATCATTGAGCACAATGGTGCTACCGCTCACCAGCGCCCCTTTGCGGAATGAGAGGGCCAGGCCGTGATTGCCGGAAATGGTGGAGTCCGAAACCGTCGTCGCGTCGGTTGAACCATCCACAAGATCAGCAGAAGCCACCTGCACAATGGCGCCTGCGCTTGCCGTATTGTCCGTCAGCACACTTTTCGAAATGATGACGGCGTTCTTCTCGGCATAGATGGCACCGCCCGATGCCGCTTTGTTTCCTGCCAGCCGTGAAGTCATGAAAGTCGTCACACTATGGCTGGCGGCGTAGACGGCACCACCCTGCGAACTGGCAATACCGTCATGGATATTGACCGAGGTCATACCCAGGGTTTCATCACTGTAGAAAATGCCGCCCTTGCCGGCTGTGCCTGTCAGGGGATAACTGTAAACAAGGCCATTGGCACTGGTTGTGGTGACGGTGCCATCAACCGCATTGGCACAATCAGTAAGGCTGCCCTCGATATTGCAACCCTGGATTTCCATCTGGCTGAACGTGATGGTCAAGGCCGGATCATCAGCCGCCCTGATGCCCAGTTGGGTCACCGGGCTTTGATCGCCCTCTTCGCTCTCGTCATCGTCATCACTACTGGCGGTCAGTGTGAAGCTGATGTTGTGCATGCCTTCGGCAAGATCGGACTCCGCGACAATCGCCCACTCCCCGGTCGTCGTATCGGCATCGGCGGAACCTATCATGACCGGTTCTGCATCACTGGGCGCCCACGCCGGCTTGTCATAGAGCCTGACCTGCACACGCACCGTCAGTGGCAAGGCCATGCCCGTAACCGTTCCCTTGAACGTCGGCGTCGTGGTGGTCGTGAGATAGTGGCCGCTGCTGGTATCAGACGCCGGATCCAGCACCGGAGCGCCGGCCGGGCTGCACGTGGAAGAGGCATAGCAGGCAGGATCGGCAATGGTGCGCACACTGCTGATGACAAAGGCGCGATGGGCACCTTCGACCTTGAGCACGCTCTTGTCAGCCCCCTGCATGCCGCCACCCGTCAAGGTCAGGCTGCGACGGATGAAGATGGCGCCGCGGTCTGCGCCGATCAGGTAGGGAGATTCGTCGGCCGGAATGGAAATGGTATCAGCGCCGGAAGTAGCACTGGGCTTGCACCCCTGGAAACCGTCCACGGGCTTGTCGAGGTTGAAATACTCCACCGCCTCGCGCAGGGAGCACAGGGAATTGTCCGCGTAATCATCGGTGGTGGTGTCGACGGTGATGGTGTCGGCGCTGGCCAGCGGAATGGAGAGGACGAGAAGCGCAGCGAAAAGGCTTCCCCGGGGCCATGACATGGAGATGTACTCCTGAATCCTGTTTTCTTGTTTTTTTATGGCGGAGCATTCGGCCAGGGCGGAATGCTATGCGCCGGTCGCCGTAAAACGCAGTTGCTTTTTGTTATCCGGCAAAACCCATGCAGCATGCCTATGCGCAATGAGCGGCCGTACTCTCGCATATTACAGCCTCCAGCGGCAAGGCTGGCCGGCTTTCAGGGGCCTGCAGCACGGCTTTCCTGCTCCAGCAGGGGTCGGACAAAGGGAATGGTCAGCCTCCGCCCCGCCACCAGCGACTGCCGGTCCAGCAAGCCCAGCAGGTCCAGCAGGCGGCCACTGCCGCGCGGTCCCCGCTGTACCAGATAGCGCAGCAGTTCCGGCTCCAGGACAAGGCTGCGCCGTGCGGCCACGGCCTGCAGCAGCGCCTCGCGGCCTGTGTCACCGGGCAGGATCAGCTCCCAGCAGGAAGCCTGACCCAGCCGGGAAACCAGGTCCGGCAGGCAGAAACCGGCGTGGGCCGGCGGGCAATCCGCCGCAAATACCAGACGGCAGCCACAGGCCCGGGCACGATTGAAAAGATGGAACAGGGCCTCTTCCCAGTCAGCCATGCCGGCCACAGCGTCCAAATCATCAATGGCCAGCAGGTCCTGGGCCTCCAGCCCGCCCAGCACGGCCGGGTCCTCGCCCCTGAGGGCACGCAAGGGCAAGAGGACCGCCGACAAACCCTGTGTCTCGGCTTCGCCACACAGTGCTGCCAGCAGATGGCTGCGGCCGCTGCCCGGCTCGCCATGCACATACAGCAGAGGAAGCTCCCCCCGCAGCAGCTCCGCCAGGGCGGCCAGCAGCAAGCCATGGCCAGCCGCCGCGAAATCACTCAGACGGATATCCGCACGGGGCTGCAGGCCGAGCAGCAGTTGCTCAGTGGCCAGCATCATTTTCCCCGGCCACTCCCTGATAAAGATGGCTTTGCCGGTATCGGGCGTGGGCATGACGCAGCAACACCATGATGATGGCAGCCACGGGCAGGGCGATGAGCATGCCGACAAAGCCGAACAACTGGCCACCCGCCATGATGGCAAAAATCACTGCCACCGGATGCAGGCCGATGCGGTCACCCACCAGCCAGGGTTGCAGGAGCCAGCCCTCTATGGCCTGCCCCACGGCAAACACGACCCAGACCTTGAACACGTCATGGACGTTGCCGAACTGCACCACCGCCGCCACGGTGGCCGCCACGATGCCGATGGCAAAGCCGAAATAGGGAATGATGCTGGCAAGGCCGGCCACCATGCCGATGATGAGCGCCAGCTTGAGGCCCACCAGCCCGAGGCCGGCGGAATAAATGACACCCAGCGACACCATCACCAGCAACTGGCCACGCAGGAAGGCCGCCAGCACGTCATCACATTCAGCCGCCAGTTCGCTCACCTTGGCCTCAAGATGTCGGGGGACAAGGTCACGCAGGCGCAGCAGCAACTCATCCCAG
>JASLCO010000221.1 GCA_030146505.1 Moraxellaceae bacterium | reverse complement strand
TTCCGGCGGCCAGCGCCAGCGCATCGCCATTGCGCGCGCGCTGCTCAAGGACGCGCCCATCCTCATCCTGGATGAAGCAACCAGCGCGCTGGACAATGAGTCCGAGTTCTATATCCAGTCGGCACTGGATGAAGTGATGAAGGGGCGCACCACCTTTGTCATCGCGCACCGGCTTTCCACCATTGAAAATGCCGACTGGATCGTGGTCATGGACCAGGGCCGCATTGTCGAAGCTGGTACGCATGCCGAGTTGCTGGCACGCAACGGCGCCTACTTCCAGTTGCACAGTCGTGATTTTGCCGACGACGATGCCGCTACGCCGGGTGCCGTGTGAGAAAATGGTTCACGCATGCATGGCATGAGGGGCATCCGGCCCTCTGGCTGCTGTGGCCGCTCATGCTGTTGTATGCGCTGATTGCTGGCGTGCGCCGCTGCTTGTATCGCTGTGGCATTTTTCGTGCGCAGGCGTTTCCCGTGCCGGTCGTGGTGGTTGGCAATATCACGGTCGGTGGTACCGGCAAGACGCCGCTGACCCTGGCGCTGATCGAGCGCCTGCGCGCTGAAGGCTTCAAACCCGGCGTGGTCAGCCGCGGTTATGGCGGCCACGGCGATTATCCGCTCCTCGTGAATGAGGATGTGATTGCCGAACAGTGTGGTGACGAGCCCCTGACCCTGTTCCGCCGCACTGCAGTACCACTGGTGGTGGACCCGAAACGCGTCAGGGCCGTGGCGCATCTGCTGGCGAATTCCGATTGCGATGTCGTGCTGTGCGATGACGGCATGCAGCACTATGCGCTGGCTCGCGATTTCGAGATTGCCGTGATCGATGGTGCGCGCGGTGTGGGTAATGGACACCTGCTGCCCATGGGGCCGCTGCGCGAACCGGTTTCGCGCTTGCACAGCGTGCAGCAGGTGGTGATCAATGGCGAAGGCTATGCATGGCCTTCTGCCTTGCACATGACTCTGGAGCCGCAGCCTTGGCAAAACCTGCGCCGGGAAGCCCATGCAATGCCGGCGCCCGGTGATGCGGTGCATGCCGTGGCAGGCATAGGCAATCCGGCGCGTTTTTTCATGCAACTGCGTGCCCGGGGATATGTGGTTACGGAGCATGCCTTTCCCGACCACCACGTCTATTCCACGCGCGAACTCAGTTTTGCCGACGGCAGGCCTGTGGTGATGACGGAAAAGGATGCCGTGAAGTGCATGGCGCTGGCTGAACCCGACTGGTGGTACGTGCCCGTGAAAGCCGTTTTGCCGGAAGAATTTTACGCGACCCTGCTGCAGTGCCTGCATGCAGTGCGCAAGCAGAAAACGCAGCAGAAAAAGGTGAGGTAACACCATGCTGGACAAGAAATTGCTGGCCATCCTGGTCTGTCCGCTATGCAAGGGGCCCTTGCGCTATGAGGCGGAAAAGAAAGAACTGTTGTGCCGGGCGGATGCCCTGGCTTTCCCCATACGTGACGGCATTCCCGTCATGCTGGAGGAAGAAGCACGCCAGCTCAGTGCTGAAGAGCGTGGTCTTTAAAGAATATCCGGGGAATTGCTGATGGGATTCAAGGTTGTCATTCCGGCACGTTATGGCTCCAGCCGCCTGCCGGGCAAGCCCTTGCTGGAGATTGCCGGCAAACCGATGTTTGCCCATGTTCATGCGCGTGCGCTGGAAAGCGCTGCCGAAGAAGTGGTGGTGGCCACTGATGATGCGCGTATAGAAGCTGCTGCCCGTGCCATTGGTGCGGAAGTGGTGATGACCTCGCCGGATCATCCTTCCGGTACGGATCGCTTGCAGGAAGTGGCAAGGAAAAAAGGCTGGGCGGACGATACCATCGTGGTGAACGTGCAGGGCGATGAGCCGCTGATTCCGCCAGCTGTCATCAATCAGGTAGCGGCTAATCTTGCTGCTTCAGGCGAAGCCGGTATTGCCACGCTGGCCGAACCGCTGGCGGATGCCGCGCAGTTTTTCAATCCCAATATCGTCAAGCTGGTACGTGATGTGCGGGGTTTTGCCCTGTACTTCAGCCGTGCTCCCATGCCCTGGGCGCGTGATATTTTTGCGAAAGACAAATCCCTGCTGCCGGCAAGCTCGCTCTATCTGCGTCATCTGGGTATCTATGCCTATCGTGTGGCATTCCTGCATGCCTATGTGGGCTGGGTGCCGGCGGAAATCGAGCAGTTGGAAGCCCTGGAGCAACTGCGGGCCTTGTATAACGGTGTGAAAATCCATGTGGATGTGGCGGCTGTCGAGTTGCCGCCCGGTGTGGACACGGCCGAAGACCTTGAGCGTGTACGTGCCTTGCTTGCTGGCGAGGGGCTTTCTGGTAAAGGGCTGGCCGGGTGAGTCTGATGAGCGAGGGCAAGAGTGTTCTTTTTGTTTGCATAGGCAATATCTGCCGTTCCCCCACGGCCGAGGCCGTGTTCCGTTCGCAGGTGGAAAAAGCCGGCTGGAGCAAGTTGTTCACCACGGATTCGGCGGGTACCAGCAGCTTCCATGTCGGTGAACCACCAGACCGGCGTGCGCAAAAACATGCGCAGCAACGTGGCTACAATCTTTCCGTGTTGCGTGCCCGTCAGGTCGGGCCCATGGATTTCGAGCGCTTTGACTTCATTCTCTGCATGGAAAAATCCGTGCTGGAGACGGTGCAGAAGCTGCAGAAATTTGCGCGTGGCAACAAGGCCGAGGTAGCGCTTTTCCTCGACTATCTGCCGGGGCATGAAGGCCAGAATGTGCCCGACCCCTATTCGCGCGGCGAAGACTCTTTCGAGCGTGTACTGGATCTGGTGGAGGCGGGCAGTGATGCCTTGCTGCGCGATCTGCTCAAGAAAGAGGGTGTGATGGGCTGTGGCTGCTGAGCTCGTGCAGATTCAGGAAAATCATGCGTTGGCTGGCCTCAATACCTTTGGTCTGCCGGCTTCAGCGCGTTTTTTTGCAGCTCCTGATTCCGAGGCTGCCTTGCAGGCCCTTTTGGCCAGTGAAACGGCACGCGCATTTCCGCTGATGATACTGGGCGGCGGCAGCAATGTGATTCTGGCCGGGGATTTTCCCGGTCTGGTGATACAGCCTGCCATGAAGGGCATACGTTGCCTGGCAAGCACCGAGCGTGATTATCTCGTGGAGGCGGCTGCCGGCGAGGTCTGGCATGACTTCGTGCAATACACCTTGGCGCAGGGCTGGTTTGGCCTGGAAAACCTGTCCCTGATTCCGGGCTCGGTGGGTGCCAGCCCCATACAGAATATTGGTGCCTATGGTGTTGAGATCACCGACTTTTTTGATTCACTGACGGCAGTAGAGATTGGCAGTGGCGAGCTGCGTGAATTCACGCATGCCGAATGCCGCTTTGCCTATCGTGACAGTGTGTTCAAGCAGGAGTTGGCTGACCGCTACATCATCACCCGTGTGCGTTTCCGCCTGCAGCGTGTGCCGGTGGTAAAAATCGCCTATGGCGATATACAGAAGGAGCTGACAGAGCGCGGTATTGAAAATCCTGGGCCCCAGCAGGTGGCGGATGTCGTGATCACCATACGCCAGCGCAAGCTGCCGTCCCCCTCGGATATCGGCAATGCCGGCAGCTTTTTCAAGAATCCCGTGATCAGCCTGGAAAAGTTCCGGCAACTGCAGCAGCAGTATCCGGCGCTTGTGGCTTATCCGCAGGGCGAGGACATGAAGCTGGCTGCAGGCTGGCTGATCGACCAGGCGGGCTGGAAAGGCCGGCGCATGGGCCCGGTGGGCAGCTATGAAAAACAGGCTCTGGTGCTGGTCAATCATGGCGGTGCCCGTGGCGCCGATGTGCTGGCGCTGGCCCATGCCATTCAGGCCGATGTGATGCAGCGCTTTGGTGTGGCGCTGGAGATGGAGCCGCGTGTCTATGGCCAGCTGTCGCCAACCGGGCAGGCAGATTGAGCCGCTTACATCGCTTCTGAGCCGGGTGTAGGCTTCCTTGTCTTGAAAATAAGGCCATAACAAAAAGAACGAGGCTGACATGAATTTCCTGGCTCGCATCAAACTCTCTCCAGTAATCTCTCGTGCTCTTTGTGGGCTGTTCCTGCTCTTGCCGCTGGCGGCACAGGCTGCAGCAGACAAGGCGCTCTTTGATGACATCCTGAAGTCGCAGGAAGCTGTTGCCGGTCTCAAGCGCCATGAGGCCGTGATTGATGGCCAGAAGATTTTCTATCTCGATAACGAGAACAAGAGTGGTCGCCCGCTGCTGCTGATTCAT
>JASLCO010000220.1 GCA_030146505.1 Moraxellaceae bacterium | reverse complement strand
GGCTTCCTTGAAAGCCACGGCCTTGGCGGCGATGACATGCTCAAGCGGGCCACCCTGGATGCCGGGGAAGACAGCCGAGTTCAGCTTCTTTTCAATTTCTTCGTTCTTCCTGGCCAGGATGAGGCCGGAGCGCGGGCCGCGCAGGGTCTTGTGCGTGGTGGTGGTGGTGACATCGGCAATCTGTACCGGATTCGGGTAGACGCCAGCGGCCACGAGGCCGGCCACATGGGCCATGTCCACCATCAGATAGGCGCCAACCTTGTCAGCGATATCACGGAAACGCTGCCAGTCCATGATGCGGCTGTAGGCAGAGAAGCCGGCGACGATCATGCGCGGCTTGTGCTCGAGGGCCAGACGCTCGACTTCGTCGTAATCGACTTCGCCGGTAGCGGTGTTCAGGCCGTACTGCACGGATTTGTAGGTCTTGCCGGAGAAATTCACGGTGGCGCCATGGGTCAGGTGGCCGCCATGGGCCAGGCTCATGCCCAGCACGGTGTCGCCCGGCTGCAGCAGGGCCAGGTAGACGGCGCCGTTGGCCTGGGAGCCGGCATGCGGCTGCACATTGGCGTAGTCGGCACCGAAGAGCTGCTTGGCGCGGTCTATGGCCAGTTGCTCGACGATGTCCACGTATTCGCAGCCGCCGTAGTAGCGCTTGCCCGGATAGCCTTCGGCGTACTTGTTGGTGAGCTTGGAGCCCTGGGCTTCCATGACCGCCGGCGAGCAGTAGTTTTCCGAGGCGATGAGCTCGATATGCGCTTCCTGGCGGGCGTCTTCCTGGGCAATGGCCTTGGCCAGTTCCGGGTCAAAAGTGGCAAGCGTCACGTCTTTGCTGAACATCACGAACCTCAAAAGGTCGGGGGGCCAGCCAGAAAGGCCGGCCGGGGGTCGGGCGGGAAGGCGCGCATTCTAGCGGATTCGCCGGGAATTGGCAGGTGAAAAGGACCGCTGTCCCGGATGAGTGCCGTTCATGCATACCGGGAGGCCACGCCATATTGCAATGTGTCATTGGCCAGTGTAAACATCCAACTTAACGCCGTTCAGTTCGGCCATTCCACTCCCTACACCCATCCACTCAAGACGGTCTCCCTGCCGCCATGAAAAAACCCAGCACGCATCACGCCATACAACCCCGCCGTGTCCGTTTCGACCTCAGCAGTACCCCGCTGCACTGGATTCCCGGCGACCCCATGGCCACCCACACCATCAACGGCATCCACATGCTGCTGCCGGCCGGCGAGCTCTGGTTCTGCCGCGTTTACAACAAGGCCCTGCCCCTGATCACCGACGCCAGGCTGCTGGAAGACGTGCAGGGCTTTGTCCGCCAGGAAGCCATCCATGCCCGCGTGCACCAGGGCGCGCAGGGCTACCTGCATCAGCACAATCTCAGCACCGACGCCTATGTCGAGCGCGCCAACCTGCTGTTCGGCAAGCTGCTGGGCGATGCCCCGCTGGGCATTCCCGCCCTGCAAAGGAAAGGGCTGGAAAAATACTGGCTGGTGTTGCGCGTCGGCATCATTGCCGCCATCGAGCATTTCACCGGCATGCTCGGCCAATGGTGCATGGACAACAAAAGCTGGGATCGCGCCGACCCGGTGATGGCCGACCTCTTCCGCTGGCACCTGGCCGAGGAAGTGGAACACCGCACCGTGGCCTTCGATCTGTTCGAACACCTCTGCCAGACCCAGCTCGGCTTCTATGTCAGCCGCCAGGTCATCATGGCCGCCGTTTTCCCGCTCTTCCTGCACTTCATTGCCGACGGCTTCCGCGAACTGGCCAAACAGGATTACAGCGACCGGGCCGTGCGCCGCCTTGCCCGCCGCTCATTGCCGCGCCTGCTGCTGGAGCTGGAGCGCACCGGACGCCGCACGGAAAATGTTCCCACCTTCACCTTCCTCGTTGCCGGCACGCTGCGCTGGCTCTCGCCGAAATTCCATCCCGTCACCGAAGGTGATACCGAGCAGGCTCTCGCCTATCTCGCGCGCTCGCCGGCTGCACAGGCCGCCGCCGCGCTGCACTGAGCGAGGAAGCGTCAGAACAGAAAGGGCAGGTATTTCACCTGCCCTTTTTTTCATTCCGCCCACGGTTCATCTGTGGGAAAACTGGCGTGCCCGCTGCCTAGTCCGTCTTGCCCTCCAGTTGCAGGAAGACCTTTGTGCAGCAAGTCATGGCGGCACTCGGACAGGATGTTGATCCTCTACGCAGCACCTTCACGGCCGGAAACCATAGCGGGCTGGATGCTGTGCTCGACATATTGCAGGTCAGCTTCAGCGACGACACCGCCACACTGAGCAATGGCCTTGGTGAACTGCTGTTTGAGGACAAGCTGACCGATGCCGATGATGTCGCGGCGAAGCTGGCCGACTCAACAATCAGCAGCAAGATCGAGAACCTGAAAAGTGCGGCCACGGAATTACCCGACGCAAGCGCCGGCATCGCGGTTCTGCTCGCCAGCCTGACGCAGAAATGCGGCACGCCCGCTACCGTGCAAGACGCCGCCAGCCAGCTGGCGTTCAACACACCGGGCCTCTACCGCTACCGGCTCTACGACAGCAGCGGGAACCTGGTGGGAGAAGGCCGCAACTGACTGACCATCAACAAGGAGTCCTGGGACGATTGATTCAAGGCAAAAAAATCCCGGCTAAAGCCGGGATTTTTTTGGGAACCATGTACATAACAAACGCAAGGCTCGTCATTCTTCATGACACCCCAGAAGGTCTTTGTTCCACCCCACCGCTGACATAACGGCTGACCATGTCGGCCATGCCGTCGGCCAGTTCCGCAAAGCTGATGGGTGGGTTGGGATCGGAAAGGTGGCTCAGCACGATGAAGACACCGCCATTGATCAAGATGTAACTCATGGTGGGCATGCCGACGAGGTTCAGGTATTGCGGATGCTGCATGGCATAGCGCACCACCAGGTCCTGCAGCAGCCGTATCAGGGGGTCGAGCTGCAGGCCGGGTCTCACGCTCAGGGTGCTCTGGGCGTATTTGAGGTAGCGGTCGTCGTTTTCCCGCAGGAAAGCCTCGAAACGTATGAAGAGGGCTTTCACGGCAGAACGGATATCCATCTGCACCACCTCGTTCACCAGGGGGGCGATGGCCGCGGCCGCATCCACTACTGCCCGCTGCTGCATGGCAGCGTATATCTCCTCCTTGTTGCGGAAATACTCGTAGAGCGAGCCCACGCCTATGCCCGCGAGTTCGGCAATACGGTTGGTAGTGGCGCCGGCCGTACCCGCCTCGGCGACAGCCAGGAAGCCGGCCTCGATGATGGCATCGACCGTGGCCAGCGAACGTTTCTGACGGGGAATGCGCGGCATGGTACCAGCGTCCGTAAACCGAGTTGAATCCGAGTAATAGCTCGGCATAGCTTTCCATCCAGATACCAGCCGGTCAAGCCGGTACATCGGAGACAGGAAGGAGAGTGCCATGAGCAGTCCCAGCAGCAACAGCCGCCGCCCGATCGGCGCCACCGTCGGCATCCCGCCCCGGCAGATGGAGTTCCGCCCCGCGCATGGCAGCGCCCGTCACCCCTTCTTCAACAACAACCTGCTGGCCAGCAGCATGTTCGTGGTCTTCTCCGGCATCTTTCCGCCGGGCGAGCGCTTTTTCATGGAATCGGTACGACATTTCCGCAACGAGATCGCCGATCCGGTGCTGAAAGCCAAAGTGGCCGGCTTCATGGGCCAGGAAGCCCTGCACGGCCGCGAGCACGAGCGCCTGAACGCCTTCTTTGCCGAGCGCGGCATTGATGTCGCCATGCCGGAGCGCATGATCAAGCTGGGCCTGGGCCTGCTGGAATACCTGCCACCGCGCCAGCAACTGGCCTGCACCACCATGATGGAGCACTTCACGGCCGCGCTGGCAGAACAATTGCTGACAGATGAAAAGTTCCGCGCCAAAGCCGATCCGGACATGCTGAAAATCTGGCAATGGCACGCACTCGAAGAACTGGAGCACAAGTCCGTTGCCTACGACGTGTACAACCTCGTGGGCAATCGCCGCCTGGAGCGCGCGCTGGCCTTCCCCCTGGTTATCGCCACCATCGCACCGGGCATCCTGCTGAGTTGGGGCTGGTTGCTGGCGCGTGAGGGCAAGCTGACGGACCGGCGCGATGTTGGGCGCGGCCTCGGCTTTCTCGTGGGCCGCAAGGGTTTCATCACGCGGATTCTCTACAAG
>JASLCO010000208.1 GCA_030146505.1 Moraxellaceae bacterium | reverse complement strand
GGCGGGCGATGGAACGCGGATCGCGCTCGTAGCCCTGCATGCTGGTCGGCTCGATCACGTCGCAGGTGATGACAACGGTGGGCTCGTCGAAGAAGGGATCGATGAAGGCGGTCACGTCGTCCGGCAGCAGGATCATGTCGGAGGCTTCAATGCCCTTCCAACCGGCAATGGAGGAACCATCGAACATCTTGCCGGACACGAAGGTCTCTTCATCAATGGTGCTGGCCGGGAAGGAAACGTGCTGTTCCTTGCCACGGGTATCGGTAAAGCGCAGATCAACCCACTTTGCTTCGTGTTCTTTGATCAGGCCAAGCGTCTTCTTCGACATGTTTTATCTCTCCAGGAGCATGCATGACTGGGGTTTCAGGTTGCGCCCTCGAGCTCCGTGGGATCTCGTGAACACCGTGCCGCGTACGGGAGCAAGATGCATACCAGTCTCCGCTTGCCGCAGGATTGCGGCTTGCCGGCTACTGTCGGCGCCCTCCACTCCCGGAACGGCACCATAAAAACGCACTTATCTTTATATCTGCACCAAATTGGTTACTTCTGACCCACTTCGATACAGATATGAAATTCGTTTTCCACTTTTTCCGCGCTGAGCACCCGGTGGCCATGAATGCGGCACCAGGCTGGAATGTCGTGCATGACGCCCGGATCCGTGGCAACTACCTGCAAAGTATCGCCAGTTGCCAGCTCATTGATGGCATTCTGGGTGCGGATGACCGGAATGGGGCAGAGCAGCCGCCTTGCATCAAGATGGTGCGCACTCACAGATACCAGCCCTCCGGCACCTGCTCCACACGCAGGGGCACCACCGTCACCTGACGGGCGACGCCTCCTTTTTGCACAATTTCCACCTCAATCTCGTCCGCCTCGCGACCCTGGCTGAAACGGCCGGCGATACGGGCCGCCTGCAGCAGGTCATCGGCGCTGGGCGTACCGTCCACCAGCACCAGCGGGCCGTTGTGGCTGACCATGCGGATATGGTGGAACTCGCGGCGATAGCCTTCCAGGAAGTTGTTCTCGCCTTCCTCACGGCCAACGATGAGCTTGTAATGCGGCTCCGGGCGGATATGGCGCCCGACCTTGAGCAGCATGATGTCGTCCAGCTCGTAGCGGCGTTCACCACGGGCTGACCAAAGATCAGCCAGCTTGCGGGAATAGTTCTCGTCCGTCAGGAAGCAGCAGCCACCGGCGGGCTGGGCCCAGTCAGTGAATCCGAACTTGCGCGCCAGCTCTATCTGCGGCTGGCGGCTGCGGCCACTGAAACCGTGAAGCTGGTCGCGACTCACCCAGCCTTCGCGTTCCGGCAGGGTGGGTTCGAGATTGAGGGCGGAAAGCGGGCGCAGCAGGCGGTCGTCGGCACCGGACTCGCGGGCGATGATAGGCATGGTGGCCTTGCGCTGCGACTTCGGGCGCTGCCCCACCACCTCGCCGGTGATGATGAAGTCGAAGCCCTTGTCTTGTGGAAGGCCGGCGGCAAACTCGCGCGCCCGGTTCACATAGCCCATGGCCTTGCCGACCATGAAAATCTTGCAGTCCAGGCAGGGGTTCAGGTTGGCGCCGTAGCCGTGCCTGGGGTTCAGCACCACGTCCTTGTACTCTTCAGAGATATCAATGATGTGCAGCTTGATGCCGAGTTGCTCGGCCGCCCACAGGGCGTTGTTGCGCTTCTCCTTCTTCTGGTCCTGCTTGCGTATGGCATGGGTGTGACCCTCGACGCAGAAGCCGGTGAAGAAGTTGATACCTTCCACCTCCACGCCCTGCTCCTGCACCACGCGCACGGCCAAGAGCGAATCCAGCCCGCCGGAAATGAGGGCGAGCGCGCGGCGGCGAGGGGTGGTCAGGGGAACGGGAGACGACATGATGAAGCACGGCAGGACGGAACAGGGCGCGCATTATAGAGTGGCTGCCGGAAAACCGCATGACCCCCCGCACCGAAATGCCCGCGAAACCCGGGCAAGGAGATCAAGGATGAAATACCTGCTGGTCCTGCTGCTGGCCTGCCTCTGCCCACTGGCCCCGGCCGACGATACGGCGGGCACCACCCCGGATCGGCCCATTGCCGCACAGATGGTACTGGCCATGGACCGCATCCTGCCCGGTGCCACGGAAGACAGAATCAAGGCCCTGCTGCCCGAAGAAGCCCGTGCCGTGCTCAATCTCTACCTGGCCGGACAGGTACGGGAATGGTATTTCCGCCAGGATCGCCCCGGCGTGGTCTTCCTGCTGGCGGCCGACAATGTGGAAAGCGCCCAGGCACTGGTGGACACCCTGCCCCTGAGCAAGGCCGGCCTGCTGGCCTACGACCTGGTTCCCCTGGGGCCCTACATCCCGCTGGCCACCCTGCTCAAGCCACCCGCAACGCCAAAGCCCGCCAAGAAAAAAACAAACTGAAGCGGCAGCTCGCGTAGAATCCCTGCCAGAACCCACAAGACCTTCGTGATGGAGAACCCTTCGTGACGGACTGCATTTTCTGCAAGATTGCGCGGCATGAAATTCCCGGAAAGATCGCGTTTGAAAACGAGCGTGTCATTGCTTTCCACGATCTTTTTCCACAAGCACCCACGCATATCCTCATCATTCCCAAACAGCACTACAGCACGCTTAATGATGTGCCTGCGAGCGAGGCAGCCTTGCTGGGCGAGCTCACCACCACGGCAGCCGCACTCGCCAAGGAACTGGGCGTGGATGAAAAAGGCTATCGCGTGGTGATGAACTGCAACAAGGACGGCGGCCAGAGCGTCTACCACATCCATCTGCATTTGCTGGCGGGCCGCCAGTTGGGTTGGCCTCCAGGCTAATGCCTGCTGCGCTTCAGCTCTGCTGCGTCAAAAGCTGCAGAAGAATGCTCATTTACGCCATGTAAACTCCGCTTCTTCCGCAACTTTTTCCTTGCATAGCTCTGGCTCGCGCGCCATTAAAAACGTACCGAGGAGAAGGAAGCTCAGATCATGCGCCATTACTCTTTGATCGACCGTTTCATCAACAACGCCGACCGTGCCCTGCGCACGGTGGCGCCCAATGCCGTACAGGCGCAGCGCAGCAATCCGGCGTCCACGCACATTGAAAGCAATATGAGTGAAGAAGAGCGTCGTCATGCCGCCGGCCTCATGCGCGTGAATCACACCGGCGAAGTCTGCGCACAAGCGCTGTATCAGGGCCAGGCGTTGACCGCTCGCCTACCGGATGTACGTGCCGAAATGGAACAGGCTGCAAAGGAAGAAGAAGACCATCTGGCCTGGTGCCAGGAGCGCGTGAATGAGCTGGGCTCACACACCAGTCATCTCAATCCACTCTGGTATGCCATGTCCTTCGGCATAGGCGCTGCCGCCGGCCTTGCTGGCGACAAATGGAGCCTGGGGTTTGTGGCAGAAACCGAAAAGCAGGTGTGCGGCCATCTGGAAGGCCATATGGCACGCGTACCGCTGCAGGATGAAAAAACCCGCGCCATCATCCAGCAGATGCACCACGACGAAGCCGAGCATATGCAGATGGCGCTGAAAGCCGGCGCTGCCGAGCTGCCACCACCCGTCAAGACACTGATGGCCCTGGTGGCCAGAGTCATGACGGGCACCGCTTACCGGATCTGATGTTTCCTCCAATAAAAAAGGCGCTTTCCAGCGCCTTTTTTCATTTTCACGACTTACTTGAGCCAGCCACTCTTGCGCAGTTGCGCCATGATGGCCGAAACAAAGCCGTCAAAATTGCGGGAGGCATCGTGCTCCAGCAGGGTCCTGCTTCGGGCTTCCCACATCACCTGCCCGGTGACTGCGTCATAAAGACGGGTTTCCACCACGGCCTTGCGTTCCAGCAGGGGAGCATTTTCGCGAATATCGCGGGCATTGTTGAAACCCTGTACCCAGGGGTCGGCTTCCCAGCCCACGCGTGAATCAGGCCGGCGAGAAGGAGCAGCCAGCGAAAAACTGAACTCGGGATAGTTTTCCTTCACATCCGTCACTTCGTAATTGAGCAGACGCGTCACCAGCACACCAGTCACGCCCTCCTTGCGGGCCCGTGCTGCCACCTGGTCACGGACAGGCTGCTTTTCGCCGGGAAACCAGTCACTGGCCAAAAGCACCGTGCGCGTAGCACTGGCCAGGCGACGCGAAAAAGCCTCCTCCATGGCACGCTGGATTTCCGGCGTGGTGTTGATGCCCACCACCAGCACCTTGTCCAGCGTGGCCGCTTCCGGCTTCTCGCTGCTCACCTGTTCCACCTGCGTGTTGGAACAGGCGGCCAGCAAGAGGGCCAACAGCGGAAAAATCACCAGCAAACGCTTCATGAGCTTTTCTCCTGTCCTTCCTCTTCGATGACATAGTCATGCGTGATGACCACGCCGGCCTGACCCAGCATGATGGAGGCAGAGCAATATTTGTCGGCAGAAAGATCCACTGCCTTTTTCACCTGCGGCTCCTTGAGTCCGCGTCCTCGCACGATGAAACGGACATGGATTTTCGTGAACACGGCCGGCACGGCATCGGCGCGCTCGGCTTCCAGCTCGGCCTCGCAGGACGTCACGTCCTGGCGGGCCTTTTTCAGGATGGTGATGACATCGAAGGCCGTGCAGCCGCCCATGCCCATGAGCAGCAACTCCATGGGGCGCGGGCCCAGATTGCGTCCGCCATATTCCGGAGCGCCATCCACGACCACGGCATGGCCACTGCCGGATTCCGTCACGAACATGACATCCTGCACCCACTTCACTCTGGCTTTCATCATCACTCCTCGTTTCCGGCTGACCCAAAAGGTCAGAAACCGGCATAAAATCACAGTCGTGGCAGTTAATCCCACAGAAAAGCTGTGCTAAGGTCGGCGCTTATAACGATAACTTGCAAAGGACGCAGCCATGGCCCGGCTCCCGGTCAACGCTCACGTTCCCAATATCGATTCCTTTCTCGATCAGTGCCACCGCCGCAAATATCCGGCCCGCAGCACGATTATCTACGCCGGGGACGCTGGCGACACCCTCTATTTCATCATCTCCGGCTCTGTCTCGGTGGTCATCGAAGATGACGAAGGTCGCGAGATGGTCGTGGCCTACCTGAATGCCGGCGACTTTTTCGGCGAGATGGGCCTGTTCGAGGACAAGCCCGTGCGCTCGGCCTGGATCAAGGCCAAGACCCTTTGCGAAGTCGCCGAGATCAGCTACCAGAAATTCAAGGACATGGCACGGCAGGACGCCGGCCTCATCTTCGCACTTTCTGCCCAGATGGCCGGCCGCCTGCGCGCCACCACACGCAAGGTGGGTGACCTGGCTTTCCTCGACGTGACCGGCCGCGTGGCCCGCACCCTGCTGGACCTTTGCAAGCAGCCCGATGCCATGACGCATCCGGACGGCATGCAGATCAAGATCACGCGCCAGGAAATCGGCCGCATCGTGGGCTGCTCGCGTGAAATGGTGGGCCGCGTGCTGAAATCCCTGGAAGAACAGGGGCTGATTTCCGTGAAAGGCAAGACCATGGTGGTTTACGGCACCCGCTGATACCTTTTCCTGCAGGAGCGGCTTCAGCCGCGAACCCCTCGCCATCAACACCCATAAAAAAGCCCGCAATCGCGGGCTTTTTTGTTCGCGGCTGAAGCCGCTCCTACGACACCCGACAGCACCTCTAGGAAAAGAACAGCTCGGCCAGCTTTTCACCCGGCTCGGAGGCGCGCATGAAAGCCTCGCCCACGAGGAAGGCATGCACATCATGGTCCCGCATCAGCGCAACATCTTCCGGCTTGTGTATACCGCTCTCTGTCACCACGCGGCGACCAGCGGGAATGCACGGCAACAAATCCAGTGTATTGCGCAGGCTGACCTCGAAAGTCTTCAGGTTGCGGTTGTTGATGCCGAGCAGCGCACCCGGCAAATGCAGCGCCCGCTCCAGTTCCTCGCCATCGTGCACTTCCACCAGCACGTCCAGACCGAACTCGCGGGCACAGGCATTCAGCTCGTTGAGCTGGGCATCGGACAGCGCAGCCACGATGAGCAGGATGCAGTCGGCACCTATGGCCCGGGCCTCCACCACCTGGTAGGGGTCAACGAGGAAATCCTTGCGTATCACCGGCAGGGCGCAGGCCGCCCTCGCCTGCTGCAGGTAGTCGTTGCTGCCCTGGAAGAAATCCACATCGGTGAGCACGGAGAGGCAGGCCGCGCCGGCCTTTTCATAGGAACGGGCGATGTCGGCCGGCCGGAAGTCCGGACGTATCACGCCCTGGCTGGGCGAGGCTTTCTTGATCTCGGCGATCACGCCGGCCTGGCCGGCCGCGATTTTCCGTTCAATGGATTGCTGGAAGCCACGCACAGCATCGGCATGGCGCGCCGCCTCTTCCTGGTCACGCAGGCTTTTTTGCTTGCGTGCAGCCGCTACCTCTTCCACTTTGCGGTCGAGGATTTTCTGAAGGATGGTGGGTGTTGCCATGGAACTGTCTACCTG
>JASLCO010000405.1 GCA_030146505.1 Moraxellaceae bacterium | reverse complement strand
AGCAACAGCACGCCCTGCTCGGCCCAGTGGGTCAGGTCACCACTTCGTGACGGCGCGATTCCCAGGTCATTCTGGATTTCACGATAGATGTTCTGCAAGGAAGGCGGCAACATCACACCCCGTCGCACGGAAAAAGAAAGGCCATGCGCCTGGCCGGCACCGTGATAGGGATCCTGCCCAAGAATGACCACCTCGACCCTGGAAAGGGGCGTGGTGTCCAGTGCATTGAAAATTTCGGGGCCGGGCGGATAAACCGTTTTGCCAGCTCTTTTTTCCCGTTCAAGAAAATGACGCAGCTCCTGCATATAAGGCGCCTGGAATTCAGACGCCAGAGCCTGTTTCCATTCCGGATTCAGCTTTACCCGCTGCAAGGTCTCGCTCATACCGCCAGTACCGCCCGAATCTGGTGGGAAAGTGCCGCCTTGACACTTTCATGGGAAAAACCGGGAGCGCTGATCATGCCTTCATACTCCAGACGACGCACCGTGGTGAGAATGGACTTCGCTCCAAGCTCGACTTCACGGACTCCCACGTATTCGAGTATCTGAGTGAAATTGCTGAGCAGGCGGTGACTGTGCTGCAGGGCGATATCGTGCAGGCGGTCATCGGTCAGCGCGGCATACCAGAAGGCATGCTCGACCACGAGTTGCTCCCGGTGCTCATTGACACGCGCCAGAATGTAATTGGCCCCCATGACAGCCATGTACTCCGTGACTTCAGCGCTTACAGCCGTGTCAGTGCGGCTTTCAGGCGGGTAGCGGCGTATCCACTCATGCGCACGTGACCAGAAAGGATCCACGAAAGCCTGCATGGTTTCATTGATGAACAAGGCAAAGGCATCGGCGATGAGATCGTGGATGTCCTTGAAGTAATAAGTAGTGGCCGAAAGCGGCACATCTGCTTCCTTGGCCACCGCACGATGGCGCACGCCACGCACACCGTCACGAATGAGCACGCGCAAGGCGGCATGAAGAATGGCCAGGCGACGCTGCTCGCTGCCCTGGCGTGCGGTTTTGCGTCCCTGATAAGTGGCAATGGCTGCTTGCATGAATGACTGAAATCCGTTTTCCCCGCGAAAGTACAAGGATAACGGCCGCCACCATGCAGCGGCAATGACACGGAACAGAGGGAATACCGGCAATAAAAAAGCCCGCGATGGAATCGCAGGCTTTTTTGAAGAATGGCGCGCTGGGAGGGATTCGAACCCCCGACCTCCTGGTTCGTAGCCAGATACTCTATCCAACTGAGCTACCAGCGCGTCGAGGCGGCGAATTATGGTGAGGCACCCCAGTCGCGTCAACACTTAAAAGGGAAATTTTCCAGATTTTTCAGCCCGTTCAAGCTGATTGGACAGCTTTTAAACGGGCACAAAAAAGCCCGGGATTACCGGGCTTTAATTTGATGGCGGAGAAGGGGGGATTCGAACCCCCGAGGAGCTTTTGGCCCCTACTCCCTTAGCAGGGGAGCACCTTCGGCCTCTCGGTCACCTCTCCGCGGAGGGCGCATGATACTCAGGCAAGGGCAGCTTGAAAAGGCAATTACCAGCAAAAATCCCAGCCAATGCAGGCACCTGCTCATTTTCTCGGCAACTTGCCCGGTCATCTACATCCCAAAAACCTACCCAGGCAGTGACGGTCACCATCTATGGCGAATATCTCACAAGGGCTTGGGCGATCACCGGCATACACTCTCCCGGCCAATCGGGATACTTCTTCCCACGGCGCAAGGATGCGACCAAGGATTGGTCAGAGCCGGTTCAAGGAAGGGTCAGAGGGATCTGACAATGCAAAACCGAGACGCTTTCAGGGAGAAACGTCTCGGTTTTCTTTTGCGTGCCGGAAATGGCCGACATCAGAAGGAAGGGATACGGCACAAGCTTGAGTCAGTCTTCAAGTTCCGGAGAGTCACCCGACTTCTCGCGCTGTATGCGCTGGTAGATTTCCTCACGGTGCACAGCCACTTCCTTGGGAGCGTTCACTCCTATGCGGACCTGGTTACCCTTCACACCCAGTACCGTTACGGTCACTTCGTCCCCGACCATCAGGGTCTCACCCACACGGCGAGTCAAAATCAGCATCACTGTCTCCTTGAGATAGCTACAGGCAAGCGCAAAGCAGGCATTGCCATCAAAAATTCGCGCGAACCAGTATTGTCCAGAAGGACTTATAAAGCAAAAACGGCTAACGACAGAGCAGATATGGGGCGATCGTCCCAAATTGCAAGAACGATGCCCCGCCGGTCAGCCTTCAGGAGGCCGGACGATCCAGCCCGAAAGCGGTATGCAGGGCACGCACGGCCAGTTCCAGGTACTTTTCTTCCACCACCACGGAAATCTTGATTTCAGAAGTCGAGATCATCTGGATATTGATGTTCTCTTTGGCGAGCACGCCAAACATCTTGGAAGCCACGCCAGCGTGCGAGCGCATGCCCACGCCCACCAGCGACACCTTGCAGATCTTGTCGTCGCCCACCACTTCACGGGCACCAATATCCTTGGCCACTTTCTCAAGCACGGACAGTGCTTTCTTGAGTTCGCCACGAGCCACGGTGAAGGTGAAGTCCGTAGTGTTATCCGCGCCCACGTTCTGCACGATCATGTCGACTTCCACATTGGCATCACCAATGGGACCCAGGATGCGGAAGGCAATGCCAGGAGTATCGGGTACACCGCGTACGGTGATCTTGGCTTCGTCACGGGCAAAGGCGATGCCGGAGATTACGGGCTGTTCCATGGTTTCCTCGTCAACAGTAATCAGGGTGCCTTCGCCTTCAT
>JASLCO010000110.1 GCA_030146505.1 Moraxellaceae bacterium | reverse complement strand
GGAATCTTTTCCTTGATGTTTTCCACCAGGCAATACGACGACCTGGCGATGCTGTTGCGGTCGTTCTCGCCATTGAAGCGCAGCAGGAAGACCTGGTTTTCATCTATGCCGGAAGAACCTTCGTAAGGGCGCATGTCGAAGAGGCGCGGGCCACCGGTGGTGAATTTCAGCGGCGGATAATTCTTCAGCGGGCGGCCGGAAATGCCACGCAGGTTCTGCACGGGAATGAACTGGCAGGCAATGCCGGAAGGCAGGTCTTTGTCGAAGTCATACACCCAGTTGCGCGTATCCACCCAGCGCCCGGTGCCTTTTGCCGCACAACCGATGCGAAAAGGATTCATGAGGCCGGCGCCCAGACGGACCATGTCCTCGGAAAAACGCACCTGCACCTGGCGCACCGGATACGCCTCGCCCTGGGGCACAAAGAAATCGATGCCTATCTGGCCTTCCGGCGCTTTAGCCAGCGGCGCTTCGGCAAGGGGGCTGGTGTTGAAGCTGAACACGCGCTTGCCCTGCAAAGCCGCGCCGCCAACATCACGCTGGTCTTGCACCAGCGTAAACGCACAGGAGCGGTTATTGGGCACATCGGCCTCAAAGTCATATGCCCAGTTGCGCGTATCCACCCAGCGCCCTTTACCCTTGGCCACGCAATTCACCGTAAAGGGGTTTTTCACTCGCGGATCGCCAAGGCGCACCATGTCAGTGGTGAAACGCGCTGTGACCTGCCGCACCCTGGCCAGCTCGCCCTGTGGCGAAAACTGCAGTACACCGGGAGCACCTGACGGCAAGGGTGCCTCGGCGGCAGAAAGGGCAAGGGGAAAAAACAGGGCCAGCGAAAGCAGCGCGCGCGTGCGAAGCATGAGGGGTTACGTCCTTGCAGGGCTGGAAACAAAAAAGGCCGGTCTGCGCTGGCCTTCGGGCTGTGCGGGATTCTAGGCGGGCCGGAATGAAAGTCTCAATGCGCAATGGCCGCATTGAGAACGGCTGGACAGTCTGGAGGGTTGTTCAGGCTTTGGCATCCGCCGCCAGCACAACCAGCAAGGCCACCATGTCGGCCGGCAGCGGCGACTCCCAGCTCATGCTGGCACCCGAGGCAGGATGCACGAGACCAAGACGGCGGGCATGCAGGGCCTGACGCGGAAAATGCTGCACGGCATGGATCATTTCCGGCGTGCCGCCCTTGGGCAGGCGCATGCGGCCGCCATAGACGGGGTCGCCCACCAGCGGGTGGCCGATGTGGCTCATGTGCACGCGGATCTGGTGCGTGCGGCCGGTTTCCAGTTGCACGCGTATATGCGTGTGGCCACGGAAACGGGTGATGACGCGATAGTGGGTGACGGCATCACGGCCATTGCGCCTGTGGCTTTCCTGGTCATCGTCATCACGACGCCTGACCACGGCCATGCGCGTGCGGTCGGTGGGATGGCGGTCTATGGACTCGTCTATGGTGGCACCGCTGGTCATTACGCCGGCGGCAATCGCCTCGTATTCACGATAGACGCTTTTGTCCGCCAGTTGCGCGGTGAGGTCGGTCTGGGCCTCCAGCGTCTTGGCGACGACCAGCAAGCCGGACGTGTCCTTGTCGATGCGGTGCACGATGCCGGCACGCGGCAGCAGATTGAGATCGGCATGGTGATGCAGCAGGGCATTCATCAGGGTGCCGTCGGGATTGCCGGCGCCGGGATGCACGACCAGGCCCGCCGGTTTGTCGATCACCAGCAGTTGCTCGTCTTCATGAATGATATTGAGCGGGATGTCCTGCGGCAGGGCCGGCGTTTCGACGGCAAGTTCAGCCGCCAGTTGCAGGATTTCGCCACCAGCCACGCGGTCCTTGGGTTTGGCCACGCGGCCGTCCAGCATGAGCTGCCCGTCCTTGATCCAGTCCTTCAGGCGCTCGCGCGAATATTCGCCAAAGAGCTGGGCAGCGACCTGGTCCAGACGCATGCCGGCGCATTCCAGTGGCACTTCGGCAGTACGGGAGACAGTTACAGACATACGATGTGGACCGGGTGGGGGTTATGGTTAAATGGCGCCGCATTGTAGCGGTGGCAGCGGTGGCTGTCCCTGCCCGCCCCGTCTCCTGTTATCGTCACACCGGAATCCGCGATGCTGCGCCTGCCTGCCCTGGTCACCCTCCTTCTTGCATCCCTGCTTGCTGCCTGTGCCTCCCACAAGGGGCCGGCGCCTGTGCAATCCGAGCGCGAGTATTATGAAGCCGCCCAGAAAGGCCTGAAGTCAGGCAATTTCAGCAAGGCCACGGAAAACCTGGAAGCACTGGAATCGCACTATCCGGTGGGCGCCTATACCGAGCAGGCACAGCTGGAACTGATTTACGCCAAGTTCCGCCATGTGGATTATGCCGGCGCCTCGGCTGCCGCCGACCGCTTCATACGCCTGCACCCGGCCCATCCGCAGGTGGACTACGCCTACTACATGCGTGGCCTGGCCGATTACGAAGCCGACCGCGATTTCTTCATGCGCTATCTGCCGGTGGAGCCTTCCTGGCGCGACCTTTCCAGCGTACGCGACTCCTACAACAACTTCCGCGAGCTCGTCACCCGCTTCCCGGACAGCGAATACACGCCGGATGCGCGTGCCCGCATGATTTTCATACGTAACCAGATGGTGGAAGCCGAGCTGCATGTGGCGCGTTTTTACGCCCGGAAAAAAGCCTATCTTTCCTGCCTCAATCGCGCGCGCTGGGTGGAGGAAAACTACCCCGGCGCACCGCAGATGGCCGACGCCCTCGCCCTGCAGGTCTGGGCCTATGACAAGCTGGGCATCAAGGACCTGGCCGGGCAGCAACTGGCCCTGCTGAAAGCCAATTACCCTCACTACGCCAAACTGGACAAGCTCAGCGACGAGTTGCGCGACAACAGCAACCGCTCTTTTCTCAATATCGTGAGTTTCGGTTTGCTGGGCAGTGATGGTTCGGAGTAATCCGCTACCACCGGAAAATCGAGCTGTATACAAACTCAAGGCCCGTCGTTCCGGCGCAGGCCGGAACCCATAATGCAGTGAGAAAATCACCGTCGTAGGGATCCCGGCCTTCGCCGGGATGACGAAGACACTTCCTCAAAAAGGGAGTCATGAGGATATAAAACCAAAAAAAGACCGCCTCATGGCGGTCTTTTTTATGCAGGGCACTCTCAATCCCCGAGGCGCCAGCCGTTGACCACCGGATAGCGGCGATCCTTGCCGAAGCCGCGCTGCGTGATACGCGGGCCTATGGCGGCTTGCCGGCGCTTGTATTCATTGCCATCCACCATGCGCAGCACGCGCTCCACGTCCTCACGCGAAAAGCCGGCCGCTATGATGGTTTCCGCGCTTTCATCCAGTTCCACATAGCGGCGCAGGATTTCATCCAGC
>JASLCO010000418.1 GCA_030146505.1 Moraxellaceae bacterium | reverse complement strand
CTGACAATGGTGAGTGACAGCATCGGTCATGTCGTTCCGGCTGTGCAGGCCCGCAAGCGTATGCCCGCTGAGCACATGACTGTGAGCTTCCCGATCAGGAATCCTGGCCAGACAGCACTGACTGTTGAAGCTGAGATGACGCTACCGGCTGGCGCAAGCTACGTGGCTGCAAGTGCGGCAGGAGCAGTTCTGGCCAATGGCCATGTGCGCTGGAATTTCACGATTCCTGCGGCGACGACTCAGGCGTTGTTGATTGACCTGCGCGTGCCGACGGCACGCGGAAACTACAACGTCGAGATGGCTGTTAGCCCGCAGGGCGGTACGGCAGAGCCCCAGCGTTTTGTGCAGTCCTTTGAGGTTGAAGATCCGCTGGAAACGCGTATCACCCGTATACGCCAGCAGATTGAGTCACTTCCGCTGACCAGCCTCAGTGATCGTTTGGCGAGAACCCAGGTGCTGTTGAGGTACCAGCAGGCGCAGTTGGCCTTCGGCCTCAACCTAACCAATAGCGCCCTTGGACATTGGGTTGGAACAGCAGGTCTGCTGGGCAACATCGATCACAGCAGTGCGATATCCGCGCGCGTTGAGCTTGATTTGCTGATCAAGGAACTGGAAGCCCGCTGGGTGGCCAATCCGCATTGAGTCATAAGCCCTGTGCCCGGGTGGGCACAGGGCTTTTTGTTATGTCCTGGAATTCTGGATGCGAGGCCAGGGGATATCCCGGCCCGAAGGAAATGAGTGCTTTCATGTTCGATAACAACACCATCCGCCGTGCCATTTCGCTGACCGTGATGACCAGCTATCTCCTGCTGCTGTCGGCGCCCACGGCGGCGGCGGTGAAGCAGGAGATCTTTGCGCGTCCCAAGCCGCTGACAGAAAACTCGGTGAGCGAAAGCGAGCTGTCGCGTATGCGTGAAGCGGTGCGCCGTCAGGCACTGGAGTCGCGCCTGCATCCGGCAGGTAGTGAAGGCGTGGTGGACAAGCTCAAGGGCTTCTTCGGAGACTCACCTGCCCTCAAGGCCGAGAAGTCTCTAGCGGCATCACTCCTCCAGTCTCGTGCCCGTTTGCAGGCAGAGGCAGTCAAGCAGGACGAAGCCATGGCCGCGACCCGTGCCGAGCTGGTCAAGAAGAATCTGCCGGCCGCTATCCTGGCTCGCCATGACGAGGCCGTGAAAACCATTGCAGCCCGTCGTGCCGAGCTCATGAACGGGCTTAATCAATTGGAAGCGGCTGATAAGTCCGGCAAGGATGAGGCGCGTCGCACCAGTCTGGAGTCCGTGTCCCAAAAGATCGAGCAGTGGGGTGGTGAAACCGCCGTCAAGACTGACTACAAGCACCTGCCCTGGGGAACACCGGACAGCAAGGTGCGCGTTCCGCGTGAAAGCCAATCCGCCTATCTCATGAATCTGGAGATGTTCGGCATCAAGCCGTTGCAGGTGGCTGGCCCGATACCGGCGGGCACGGTGTTGCCCGTCCTGCCGAATCTGGGAGCCGCCGTTCAGCCCGCTGATACCGCAGAAAACGAGGATGTGCAGCTCACCCAGGCCATCCGCGATCAGGCAGCGGCTTTGGGCCATAACCCGGCCAAAATCTACAAATGGGTCTACGACACTATCGAGTTCATTCCCAGCTATGGCTCCATTCAGGGCGCGGATTACACCCTGCAGACCAAGCGCGGCAATGCCTTTGATACCAGTTCACTGCTGATTGGCCTGCTGCGCGCCAGCAATATCCCGGCCCGCTATGTCTATGGCACGGTCGAAATCCCCATGGACAAGGTGATGAACTGGGTGGGTGGCGTCACCAGCCCCGATGCGGCGCTTAGTCTGCTGGCGCAGGGCGGTATTCCCAGCATCGGCCTCACCAGTGCCGGCCAGTTCAAAGCGGTGCGTATGGAGCATGTGTGGGTAGAGGCCTTTGTGGACTTCGTGCCCAGTCGTGGCGCCAAGCAGAAGCAGAGCGATACCTGGGTGCCGTTGGATGCAGCCTTCAAGCAGTACACCTATACACAGCCCATGAACCTGCAGCAGACCATGCCCTTTGATGCGCAGGCGCTCGTCAATCAGGTGCAGCAGGGCGCCACCATCAATGAAGCCAATGGCTATGTGCAGAGCCTGAATCAATCCAGCATCGAGACCGCGCTGACGAATTACCAGAGTCAGGTAAAGACGTATCTGGAGCAGCAGCAACCGAATGCCACGGTGGCGGACTTGCTGGGCAGTAAAGTCATTCAGCCCTACCCGAGCCAGATGCTGGCGGGCACTTTACAGGTGAAGCATGTGGCGGTGGCGGGAGATTTCCAGGTGCTGCCGAGCACGATGCGGCATTACTTCAATTACAGCGTGTATGCGGATGCGCAGAGCCGTGACCTCGGTACGCCGGTTATTGATCAACATCTGAGTCTGCCTTACTTGGCAGGCAAGTTCCTAGCCTTGTCGTTTCGGCCGGCGACAGCAGCGGATGAGGCTACGATCAACAGCTATTTGCCAAAACCGCATGCCGATGGCAGCCCTATTGATCCGGGTGAACTGCCGCAGTCATTGCCGGGGTATCTGATCAATCTCACACCGGAGCTGACGATTGATGGGGGGGTGATTGCCCCGATCACGGCCAGCCTGGCAATGGGCAGTGAGGTGTTCACGCATTCGAGTATTACGTCACCGAATTCGAGTTTGAGTAATGCGGTGGTTGAAAACAAGATAACGGCGGGGGAATACCACGCTATTGCACTTGATATACAAGGCATTAGTCCTGGGCATCTAGCAAGATATAGAGATTCTTTGCAGAAAACAGTTGGCACGTTGGCATCGACTGGCCATGTAGGTATAAATAAGCACCAATTATCTGGAGCACTACTGCAGTCTGCGGCGTATGGATACTTTGCAGCTAATGATGTTGAAGATGAAATTAGTTCTAGCTCAACAGAATTAGTTGCTTTTAGGCAGCCAAGTTTTGGTAGTTTAAATAATACTTTGACTGTTGCGTATTCATGGGGAATGCCTCTGGCTGCAGGTAGGGGAGGAGTTACCATGGATATGGATCGAATTAGCGCAAGTGCGGTTAACAAGCACAATGATCAAGTTCGGGCTAAGGGCGCTATTATGGCCGCAGCCTCTCGAATGAGTGCTAACGAAAGCTTAATAATAGAAAAATTCTTTGGGCTGGAGGCCAAGGGAGCTGCAGGGATATCGGCAGTAAAGGCATTGCAGCTGGCGGCAAGTGAGGGGCAGCGACTCTATACGATCACTAAAGCGAATCTTCAAGCAGTTCTTGGAGAGATGACTGCTAATGATTTGGCGAAAAGAGATATTTCTGAGGCTGTAAGTGCGGGGTATATCGTCACTGCTAGCCAAGGAACGATTAATTACGAGGGCTGGATTGGGAGTGGATATATAATAGTCGACGAGAAGACGGGCGCAGGTGCATATAAGATATCAAGTGGAGAGAATGGCGCTTATGCGGCAGCAGCTGATTATGGCGGCTACATAAGCGCCATCTTGGACGATGATGCGGCTGCGATTGCAATAGGCCCGGCTTTATCTCTTGCTGCAGCGGAGTCTGCCAAATTGCTTGCCTCCAAGTATTTGGAAGACTGCATGAAGGATTATGTCTCAAAGGCAGTTGTTGCTTTCATGGTGGTATTGGGTGTTGCGTTGCTATATAGGTTTGCTGTATATGCCGCGCCTATTTTGGCGATAATAATTTTGCTAACGGCAATATCTGCTCAAGCGGCTTCCGCCGTGGGAATGCAGATTCCGGCGGAGTGTATATGTGCTTCGGGCATATACAGTGATTTGAATCCACCTCAATGTTGGGTTTGCAATGCCGCAGCACATGCTCCAATGACTGCTTATACGCAGGAGCGTAAATATTGGGCTAGTTTTCTTGAGGGATGTCGCGTTGATCCAACTCCTTACACATGTGTTCAGCTTGAAGAAAGGGTATATGCATGGTCAACCTTTGCGCAGGCAAGAGAAGATGAGAATGCATGTTGGACACCTCCTGATGGGGGGCATATTAAGGCGGCAGTGGAAGCCAGAGCCACGGTAAGTAGATGTTTGAAGCAAATGGTTCGGAA
>JASLCO010000070.1 GCA_030146505.1 Moraxellaceae bacterium | reverse complement strand
TCCGGCACCTGGCATCTGACGTCCGAGCGGCATCTGCGCTCGTAGCTCAGTTGGATAGAGCATCGGCCTTCTAAGCCGAGGGTCGCAGGTTCGAATCCTGCCGGGCGCGCCATTCAATGCGGTGCGGTAGTAATGGTGGTCGTAGCTCAGTTGGTAGAGTCCCAGATTGTGATTCTGGTCGTCGTGGGTTCGAGTCCCATCGACCACCCCATTATTTGCTGTTTTATGTGTTGAAGTCGTTGATTTTTCAGCGACGCTTCCGTAAAGTTCGCGCCGCTTCGCTGCCCGTGACAATGCAGTGCAGCAGTGAAAATACGGGTCGTTAGCTCAGTTGGTAGAGCAGGAGACTCTTAATCTCTTGGTCGAAGGTTCAAGTCCTTCACGACCCACCAAACATGCAGGCAACTGCAACCAAAAAAGGCGCCCGAAAGGCGCCTTTTTTATTGCCTGTTTTTCCCGGGCCGGGCAGCGCGGCCGCGGTCCTTGCCCAATCTGCCGGAGCCGGCCCTTGCCGGGCTTTCCTTCCGCTCTCCATTCCTTATAATCCCGGGCCTTTCGTAGGCCGCAAGGCCCGTGTGTACGGGGCACGAGCCCCCGGTAACCTGTAGAGGATGCTATGCAAGTTTCTATTGAAACCACCAAGGGTCTTGAGCGCCGCATGACCATCACCGTGCCGGCGGCCCGCGTTGACAGTGAAGTCAACGAGCGCATCAACAAGACTGCCCGTACCGTGCGCATGGACGGTTTCCGTCCCGGCAAGGTGCCGCTGGCCGTGGTGAAGAAGCGTTTTGGTGCCAGCATCCGCCAGGAAGCCCTGGGTGACCTTATCCGTGATTCCTTTTATGAAGCTGTCACGCAGGAAAAGCTGAATCCGGCCGGCTTCCCCACCATCGAATCCGTCAAGGACGAGGGCTATGACGACGTGGCCTTCGTGGCCAGTTTCGAGGTCTATCCCGAGATCAAGCTGGCCAGCCTGTCCAGCGTGAAGGTCGAGCGTCCGGTGGCCAGCGTGGGCGATGCCGACGTGGACAAGATGATCGAGAACCTGCGCCGCCAGCGCGCCACCTGGACTGATACAGCTGAAGCTGCCAAGGATGGTGATCGTCTGGACATCGATTTCGACGGCTCCGTGGACGGCGAGGCTTTTGAAGGCGGTTCGGCCAAGGGTTTCAACCTTGCGCTGGGCTCCAAGCGCATGATCCCCGGTTTCGAGGACCAGCTGGTGGGTGCCAAGGCCGGTGAAGAGCGTAACCTGAACGTCACCTTCCCGGCCGATTACCAGGCCGAGAACCTGCGCAGCAAGGCTGCCGTGTTCAAGGTCAAGGTCAACAAGGTGCAGACGCCGGTGCTGCCGGAAGTGAATGAAGAGTTCATCAAGGCCTTTGGCGTGACCGACGGTGGCCTGGACAAGTTCAAGGCCGACGTGCGCAAGAACATGGAGCGTGAGCTCAAGCAGGGCATCAAGAACAAGACCAAGGGCCAGGCCCTGGATGGCCTGCTGTCCGTGAACACGCTGGAAGTACCCAAGGCCCTGGTGGCCAATGAAGTCGGCCGCCTGCGCCAGAACATGCTGCAGCAGTTCGGTGGCGGCGCCAAGAATGTCGACCCCAAGATGTTGCCGGACGAGCTCTTTGCCGAACAGGCCAAGCGTTCCGTGACCCTGGGCCTGCTCATTGGCGAGATCATCAAGACGGCCGAGCTGGTGGTCGACGGCGACAAGGTGCGTGCTCTCATCGAAGAGATTGCCGAGAGCTATGAAACCCCGGCCGAGGTCGTGAACTGGTATTACGGCAACAAGGAACAGTTGCAGCAGGTGGAGGCCGTGGTGCTGGAAGACCAGGTGGTCGAGCACATCCTGGCCCAGGCCCAGGTGACCGACAAGGCCACCGGCTACGAAGAAGTGCTGCGTCCGCAACAGCAGTAACCGTTCCGCGCGCATTCTGCTCAAACCGCTGCAAACACCGCTCCAAACACGGGCTGCCGGTCTTGACCGACAGCCCGTCGTCTCCGACACTCCCCCTCGTGGTTTTAATCGGCCCACTCCGCCCCCATAAGGCGTGGAATGCCGTTTCGTATTCGGATAACGGTTCTTCAGGAGCTCTGCATGACTCAGTTAATCAACCCGTATTCCGGACTGGTACAGCCCCAGGGCTTGGGCCTCGTGCCCATGGTGGTGGAACAATCCGCCCGTGGTGAGCGCGCTTTCGACATCTACTCCCGTCTGCTCAAGGAGCGCCTCATCTTCATCGTCGGTCCCATCGAGGACCAGATGGCCAATCTGGTTGTCGCCCAGCTCCTTTTCCTGGAGTCGGAGAATCCGGACAAGGACATCAACATCTACATCAATTCCCCGGGTGGCTCGGTCACGGCCGGCATGTCCATCTATGACACCATGCAGTTCGTGAAGCCCAATGTCACCACCACCTGCATAGGCCAGGCAGCTTCCATGGGCGCCTTCCTGCTGGCGGCCGGTGAAAAGGGCAAGCGCTTCTGCCTGCCGAATTCGCGTGTGATGATTCATCAGCCGCTGGGCGGCTTCCAGGGCCAGGCTTCCGACATTGCCATCCATGCCCAGGAAATCCTCAAGATCAAGGGTCGTCTCAACGAACTGCTGGCCAGCCATACCGGTCAGCCGCTGGAGCGCATTGAAAAGGACACCGACCGCGACAACTTCATGAGCGCTGCCGATGCCAAGGCCTATGGCCTGGTCGATGCCGTGCTGGAAAAGCGCGCCTGACGCAGGGCACGCTTCACTGACGAGGTAGTTTCGCTATGACCGATGAACGCAAGGGCGATGGCAAGTTGCTGTTCTGCTCCTTCTGCGGCAAGAGCCAGCATGAGGTCACCAAGCTCATCGCCGGCCCTTCGGTATTCATTTGCAATGAATGCGTGGACCTGTGCAACGACATCATCCGCGAGGAAATGCCGGAAGAGGGCACGGACAAGGGTGGCGACAAGCTGCCGGCACCGCATGAAATCAAGGTTACGCTCGATGATTACGTGATTGGCCAGGACAAGGCCAAGAAAGTGCTGGCGGTGGCGGTGTACAACCACTACAAGCGCCTGCGCGCCGGCATGAAAAAGTCGGTGGGTGGCAAGCACGGCCCCGAGGTCGAGCTCAGCAAGAGCAACATCCTGCTGATCGGCCCCACCGGCTCTGGCAAGACCCTGCTCGCGGAAACGCTGGCACGCCTGCTCAATGTGCCTTTCACGATTGCTGATGCCACCACGCTGACCGAAGCCGGCTATGTCGGTGAGGACGTGGAAAACATCATCCAGAAGCTTTTGCAGAAATGTGACTACGATGTGGAAAAGGCCCAGACCGGCATCGTCTACATCGACGAGATCGACAAGATTTCGCGCAAGAGCGACAACCCCTCCATCACGCGTGATGTGTCGGGCGAGGGTGCGTAGCAGGTCTTGCTGAAACTGATCGAAGGCACAGTAGTTTTTGTGCCGTCGTAAGGTGGCCGCAAGCATCCGCAGCAGGAATTCCTGCAGGTGGACACGTCCAACATCCTCTTCATCTGCGGTGGTGCGTTTGCCGGCCTGGACAAGGTCATCCGCAACCGTTCCGAGCAGGGTGGCATTGGTTTCAACGCCACGGTGAAGAGCAAGGACGAGGGCAAGAGCCTGGGCGAGGTCTTCCATGAAGTGGAGCCGGAAGACCTGATCAAGTTCGGTCTTATCCCCGAGTTCGTGGGCCGCCTGCCGGTGATCGCCACGCTGGAAGAGCTGGGCGAGGACGCCTTGTTGCAGATTCTCACCGAACCGCGCAACGCCCTTACCAAGCAGTATCAGAAGCTCTTCGCCATGGAAGATGTGGATCTGGAGTTCCGTACCGAGGCCCTGCGTGCCGTCGCCCGTCGTGCCATGGAGCGCAAGACCGGCGCCCGTGGCCTGCGTTCCATCCTGGAAGGCGTGCTGCTGGGCACCATGTACGACCTGCCTTCGCAGGAGAACGTCTCCAAGGTGGTGGTGGATGAAAAGGCCATCTCCGGTGAGTCCGAGCCCCTGCTGATCTATGCCAATCCGGAGCCTGTGGCCGCGCCTCCCAAGGCCATGCCGGAATAAGCGGCAGCCGCAGATGAAAAAAGGGCCAAAAGGCCCTTTTTTCATGCCTTTTTTCATGTCTTTTACCGTGCCGCCCTTGTTTTTGCCGGAGCCATCCCTCAAACATTAGGCATTGTCATGGCTGGCATCTGGCCTGTCCTGCGTCCCGTGAGGAATCCTGCATGTACGACGAGAACACTCTCCTCGATCTGCCCCTGTTGCCGCTGCGCGACGTCGTCATTTATCCCCATATGGTCATCCCGCTGTTTGTGGGCCGCGAGAAATCCATTCATGCCCTGGAAGCCGCCATGGCCTCCAGCAAGCAGATTTTCCTGGTGGCCCAGCGTGATGCCTCTGACGATGATCCCCAGCAGGATGGCCTCTATGTAACGGGTACCGTCTCCACCATCCTGCAACTGCTCAAGCTGCCGGATGGCACGGTGAAAGTGCTGGTGGAAGGCAATTTCCGCGCGACCGTGGACAACGTCACCGATACCGGTCGCTACCTCATGGCCACGGTCAGCGAAGTGGAAGCCCTGCGCCTGCGCGACAGCGAATCCGAAGTGCTGACTCGCTCCCTGCTGGGCCAGTTCGACCAGTATGTGAAGCTCTCCAAGAAAGTCGCTCCCGAAGTGCTGACCTCGGTGTCTTCCATCGAAGAGCCTTCGCGTCTGGCCGACACCATTGCCGCCCATCTTTCCCTCAAGCTGGAAGAAAAGCAGGAACTGCTGGAGCACAACGACATCCACGCCCGCATCGAGCAGCTCATGGCCTTCATGGAGTCGGAAATCGACATCCTCAAGGTCGAGAAGCGCATACGCGGCCGCGTGAAAAAGCAGATGGAAAAAAGCCAGCGCGAGTACTACCTGAATGAGCAGATGAAGGCCATCCAGAAAGAACTCGGCGACATGGGCGGTGAGGGCGAGAACGAAATCGCCGAAATCGAAGGTCGTGTGAAAAAAGCCGGCATGCCGGCCGATGCCAAGAAGAAAGTCGATGCCGAGCTCAAGAAGCTCAAGATGATGTCGCCCATGTCGGCGGAAGCCACGGTCGTGCGCGGCTATATCGACTGGATGCTGGGCGTGCCCTGGAAAAAGCGCAGCAAGGTCGCCATCGACCTGAAAAAGGCGCGCGACATTCTGGATGCCGACCACTATGGTCTTGAGGAAGTGAAAGAACGCATCCTCGAATATCTTGCCGTGCAGTCCCGCGTGAAAAAGCTGCAGGGCCCGGTGCTTTGCCTCGTCGGTCCTCCGGGCGTGGGTAAAACCTCGCTGGGCCAGAGCATCGCCAAGGCCACGAATCGTGAGTTCGTGCGCATGGCCCTGGGCGGTGTGCGCGATGAAGCCGAAATCCGCGGCCACCGTCGTACCTATATAGGCTCCATGCCGGGCAAGCTCATCCAGAAGCTGTCCAAGATCGGCGTGAAGAATCCGCTCTTCCTGCTCGACGAAATCGACAAGATGGGCGTGGACATGCGCGGTGATCCTTCGTCGGCGCTGCTGGAAGTGCTGGACCCGGAGCAGAACGGTACTTTCAACGATCACTATCTGGAAGTGGACTATGACCTCTCTGAAGTCATGTTCCTCTGCACGGCCAACTCCATGAACATTCCGGCGCCACTGCTGGATCGCATGGAAGTGATACGCCTGCCCGGTTACACCGAGGACGAGAAGACCAGCATCGCCCAGCGGTACCTGCTGCCGAAGCAGATCAAGGCGAACGGCTTGAAGGACGAGGAAATCAAGGTCGAAGAGGCCG
>JASLCO010000402.1 GCA_030146505.1 Moraxellaceae bacterium | reverse complement strand
GAAACGGGCACGCTCGGCCTTTTCCACGTCCACGATCTGCGTGGATTTGCCAGCGGCACCCGTGGCGCCATAGATCATCTTCTGGGCCTTGGAACCCAGATTGCGACGCAGCACGGACGGACGGCCTGCCACAAGCGTCGGCTTGTGCACATAGAATTCATCAGGGTTGACGGCACCCTGCACCACCATTTCACCCAGGCCATACGAGGCCGTGATGAAAACGGCATCACGGAAACCGGATTCGGTGTCCAGGGTAAACATCACGCCGGCAGCGCCGGTTTCAGAACGCACCATGCGCTGGATGCCGGCAGAGAGCGCGACCAGCTTGTGGTCAAAGCCCTGGTGCACGCGATAGGCAATGGCACGGTCATTGAAGAGGGAGGCAAACACTTCGCGGATGGCAATCAACACATTGTCGATGCCGCGAATGTTCAGGAAGGTTTCCTGCTGGCCGGCAAAGGAGGCATCGGGCAGGTCTTCGGCGGTGGCGGAAGAGCGCACGGCCACGGCGATGTTCTCATTGCCATTGGCCATCTTGGTGAAGGCATCACGCACTTCTTTTTCAAAGGCCGGCAGCAAGGGGGTGTCGATGATCCACTGACGGATCTGCTTGCCGGTCTCGGCCAGCGCCACCACGTCATCCACGTTGAGCTTGTCCAGTGCCTCGTTGATGCGCTGGTTCAGGCCGCTCTGCTCCAGAAAGTCACGGTAGGCCTGGGCCGTTGTCGCAAAACCGCCGGGCACAGACACGCCAGCGTTAGCGAGATTGCTGATCATTTCGCCAAGGGAAGCGTTCTTGCCGCCTACCTTTTCGACATCATGCTTGCCCAGTTCCTGAAACCAAATAACGGACGCTTCCAAGGTGTGACTCCCTGAGATCTCGATGTGGGTTGACTGCCCGCCTTGGTAAGCAATGGCAGCCAAGCTTTTGACAGATAAGCGGATTTCCTTGTGGGGGCCGCTGTTCAGTCCGGGGCGATTAGGCATACACTCGTGGGGCCATGCGGCCGACCAACCTTGCCCAGCTCCCGGTCTGAGGCCGGGCATTGTACTGAAATCTTTCCAAAAATGCTTGCCCCAAAACGGCCCCTTCCGGGGCCATTTGCGGCAGCCAGGATGAGCCTGATGAAACGCAGCGTCTTCTTCATATCCGATGGCACCGGCATCACGGCCGAAACCCTGGGGCACAGCCTGCTGGCCCAGTTTGAAGACATAGAGTTCGAAGAGCTGACCATGCCCTATGTGGACAGCGTGGAAAAAGCCTGGTCGGCCGTAAACGAAATCAACAAGGTGGCCCAGGCTGAAGCCACCCGGCCCATCATCATCGATACCATCGTCAACAAGGAAGTCCGTGATGTCATTGCCAAGGCCAATGGCTACATGCTGGATGTTTTCGAGACCTTCGTGGACAAGCTCGGCACCGAACTCTGCTCCAACCCCGTCAACACCGTGGGCAAATCCCACTCCATCGTCAACAACGAGTCCTACAACGTCCGCATAGAAGCTGTGCATTTCGCCCTGGACAATGACGACGGTGCCCGCACTCGCCATTATGACAAGGCCGACATCATCCTGACTGGCGTTTCCCGCTCCGGCAAAACCCCGACATCCCTTTATATGGCCCTGCAGTTCGGCATCCAGGTGGGCAACTACCCCCTGACCGAAGACGACTTCGACGACCTGCGCCTGCCCAACGCCCTCAAGGAATACAAGAAGAAGCTCTTCGGCCTCGTGATAGACCCCGAGCGCCTGGCCGCCATTCGCCACGAGCGCAAAGCCAACAGCCGCTACGCCTCCATCCAGCAATGCGAAATGGAAACCCGCGCCGCCGTTGCCCTCTTCAACAAGGAAGGCATTCCCTACATCAACACCACCCACCTCTCCATCGAGGAAATCTCGACCCGGATACTGGCCATGGCGGGCATCAAGCGACGGTTGGTGTAAGAAGACCGGCAAGAGTGCAGCCATGCTTCCGTTCAACAAGCCTTATGTTACCGACCATGAAGAGCGCTATGTTCTGGACGCACTGCGCAGTGGAAACGTTGCCGCGCAAGGGAAATACACCCGCCGTTGCGAAAACTGGCTGGAGCAGACGCTGGGCGTAAAGCGGGCCCTGCTGACCAACTCCTGCACGGCCGCGCTTGAAATGGCAGCCCTGCTGATCGACATCGCCCCAGGCGATGAAGTCATCATGCCTTCTTTCACCTACCCTTCCACAGCCAATGCCTTCATATTGCGTGGTGGGATACCGGTTTTCGTCGACATCAATCCTGCCACACTGAATATCGACGAAGCCCTGATAGAGGCAGCCATTACGCCAAAGACCCGTGCAGTAGTCGTGGTGCACTATGCCGGCATGTCCTGCAACATGGACAAGGTCACTGCCCTTTGCCGCCAGTACTCCCTCTGTCTGATAGAAGATGCCGCACAAGCCATTCTGGCCACCTACAAAGGCAAGCCACTGGGCTCTTTTGGCGATATTGCCACCCTCTCCTTCCATAGCACCAAGAACATCCAGT
>JASLCO010000061.1 GCA_030146505.1 Moraxellaceae bacterium | reverse complement strand
TGAAATCGGCGGGCAAAAATTCGGCCACTGGTTTGATGGCGACGGCATGCTGCACCGCGTGAGTTTCACGGACGAGGGCATCCACTATCGCAACCGTTATGTGCGCACGCCCAAATACCTGAAAGAGACGACGGCCAATCGCATCGTCTATCGCAGCTTCGGCCAGAATGCGCCGGGCGGCCCGCTGAAAAATGCCGGGCGGGCGCCGGCCAATGCCGCCAATACCAGCCTGATCTGGCATGGCGGCCATCTGCTGGCCTTGTGGGAGGGCGGTCGTCCCTGGGAACTGGACCCAGTGACGCTGGAGACCAAGGGCGAATTCAATTACAGCGGTCGCCTCAAACCCTGGAATGCCTTTTCCGCCCACGGCAGCGTGGATCCGCGCACCGGGCATTACTACAACTTCGGCGTGGGTGTGGGCGCGCGTGGCCCCGGCATCCATATGTACCGCATAGACCCGCGCGGCTGTCTGGATCGCAAGGGTTATTTCCCCATCGGTAGCCTGCCTTTCTGCCACGATTTCGCGCTTACCGAGCATTACGCCGTGTTTTTCGTGAGCCCGTTGCGCCTGCGCAATCCGCTGAAGTTTGCCGCCGGTTTCAGCACCTTCGATGAATCACTTTCCTATGAGCCGGATGATTCCGTGCGCATTTTCGTGGTCTCGCTGGAGACTTTCGAAGTGGTGCGCACCTTCGAGACGGCAGCCTTTGTGCCCGTGCATTACGGCAATTGCTGGGAAGAGGGTAGGGAGCTCGTCATCAATGTCACGCGCTTTGAAAGCTGGCGGGTGAATGAAAACCTGCGCAATGTTTTTGGCGCAGAGAATGACGAGAAGGGGCGGCTGTACGAATACCGGCTCGATCTTTCCAGTGGCATGGTTAAAGCCAAGCCGCTGCCGGGTCACGACAGTCTGGAGTTCCCGCAATGGGACTGGCGCCGTACCGGCGTGAAAACCCGGTTCAGCTATGCCGCTGCCATCCTGCCCAATGCCACGCCGGGCTTTTTCAATGGTGTGCAGCGTCTGGATCACGACAATGGCGAATTCCAGCTGCATGATTTCGGTCCTGGCCGCTTCACCTCCGAGCTGATTTTCGTGCCGCGCAGCAAGGAAGCGGCGGAGGAAGACGGCTTCCTCGTGGCTGCGCTCTATAACGCAGCCTTGCATACCTCGGAAATTGTGGTTCTGGATGCGCAGAGCCTGACCGAGCTCGCGGTGGCGCCGCTGAATCACCACATGCCTTTCGGTTTTCACTGCGGCTATACGTCGCGACGTTTTGTATGATGCTGGCCTCTAACCGGCCAGCTTGCTCTGGGGATTTTGCATGACACGTCGTTTTGACCTGGTGCTCTACGGTGCCACGGGCTTTACCGGAGGACTGGTCGCGGATTATCTGGCTGGCGTTTCCGGCCGTGAAAAACTGCGCTGGGCCCTGGCGGGCCGTAATCCCGCCAAACTGCAGCAGGCGCTGGCGCGTATCAAGGCCGTGCCCGGTGCCGTGTTGCCGGAAATCATCGAGGCCGATGCCGGTGATGTGGCTTCCCTGAAAGCCATGGTGGAATCCACCACTGCCATCATTACCACGGTCGGTCCCTATCTGCGTTTTGGCGAGCCTTTGGTAGCGGCCTGCGCCGATGCCGGCACGCATTATGCGGATCTCACCGGTGAGCCTGCTTTCACGGAAAAGATGCGCGCGAAATATCAGGGCCTCGCCGCTGCCAGCGGTGCCCGCATCGTCAACAGCTGTGGCTTTGAAAGCATTCCGCCGGATATTGCCGTGCTGGCGGCCGTGAACGAGTTGCGCCGTCGTCTCGGCCCACGCTTTGCCGGCGCGGATGTAGTGGTGAAGGGCGCGACCGAAGGTTTCAGCCTGCCTTCCGGTGGTACCTGGCATTCCGCCGTGGGTGCCATGGCCAGTGCGCGTGAGTGGCTGCGTGATCGTCCCAAGCCCGTGAAAGACAATGTGCGCGCACTCAATACGCCGGTCTTGCGTAATGGCGATTGGGAATGCTGGGCACTGAATGCCCCTACGATTGACCCGGAAGTGGTGCGTCACTCGGCGCGTGTGCGCGGTGATTACGGTCGCCAGTTCACCTATGGCCATTTTGTTGCCAACAAGAATCCTTTTGCCCTTGCCGGTATGGTGGTGGGTTTGAGTGGCGTGTTTGCGCTGGCGCAGTTCGAGCCCACGCGCAACTGGCTGCTCAAGCAGCGCCAGCCCGGCGATGGCCCGGATGCCGCTGCGCGTGAAAAGGGCTGGTTCAATATGCATGTCACCGCCGAAGGCGCGGGCGAGAAAGTGGTGCTGCGCATGAGCGGTGGCGATCCCTTCTATGGTGATACGGCCAAGATGATTGCCGAGGCGGGCTTGGCACTGGCGCTGGAAAAGGACCTGCCGCAAGCGGCGGGCGTGATCACACCGGCCTCCGCCATAGGCGAAGTGCTGGTGCCGCGCTTGACGCGCGCCGGCCTGCGCTTTGAAATCCTGCCCTGAGCCAATCGCAAGCGGATGTCGAGATGAGCAAGCTGCCCCTGATTCAGGCCGACTGGCCGGCCCCACCGCATATACATGCAGTGGTCAGCACGCGCGTGGGCGGTGTCAGCACAGCCCCTTGGGACAGTCTCAATCTCGGCACGCATGTGGCGGATGATGCCGCGGACGTAAAAGAAAACCGGGCACGTCTTCTCAATGCGCTACAAACGATTGCGCCCTGTAGCGAGCCGCAATGGCTGAATCAGGTACATGGCGTGGTGGTGGCTGATGCGGAGAAAAACGCTACCCGCCGTTGCGACTATGTGCCAGACGCCGATGCCGCCTTTACGCATGAAAAAGGCTTGCCCTGTGTGGTGATGACGGCCGACTGCCTGCCGGTTTTTTTCACCGACCGCGCCGGTACGCAAGTGGCCGTGGCGCATGCCGGCTGGCGAGGTCTTTGCGATGGCGTGCTGGAAGCCACCCTGGCGAAATTCCCGGATGTTTCTGAAGTGCTGGCCTGGATGGGCCCGGCCATAGGCCCGGAAAAATTCGAGGTAGGTGAGGAAGTACGGGCCGCTTTTGTGGCGCAGCAGACGGAAGCGGAAAGCTGCTTCAAGCCGGGTGCGGCTTCAGGCAAATGGCTGGCGGATATCTATGCGCTTGCGCGCCTGCGCCTGAATGCTGCCGGTGTGCAGTCTGTATCTGGCGGTGGTTTTTGCACGGTGACAGATGAGCAGCGCTTCTTTTCCTATCGCCGTGACGGCAAGACGGGGCGCATGGCCTCGCTCATATGGATAAGCTGAAAAGCAGCCCCGGCTTTTCTCCTGTGGGAGCGGCTTCAGCCGCGATAGCCTCCGGATTTCAATCCACCATCGCGGCTGAAGCCGCTCCCGCAGGAAGTGAAGAAGCTCCGGCTTAGTCCGGCCTGTTTTCCTGCCCTGGGCTTTTGCAGCGCTTTGCCTTGAATTGATCGTTTTGGCCCCTATACCTAGGGCAAGTCTGAACATTCCTTTGAGGCATATCATGCGTTACGACCGTTTGACCGCCCGGCTGCAGGAAGCTGTTGCCGATGCCCAGTCGCTGGCCGTGGGCCGCGACAACACGGCCATAGAGCCTGGCCATCTTCTCTCTGCCCTGCTCGAGCAGCAGGGCGGCAGTGTACGCCCCTTGCTGGCCCAGGCAGGGGCTGATATGCCGCGTTTGCAGCGCGAGCTTTCCATTCACCTCGACAATCTGCCCAAACTGCAGTCGCCCACCGGTGAAATTTCCGTGGGAGCAGAACTGGCGCGTGCCTTCAATCTGGCAGACAAGCTGGCACAGCAGCGCGGCGACCAGTTCATTGCCAGCGAGCTCATGCTGCTGGCTTTCTTTGATGCCAATAACGAGGCCGCCAAGGTCCTGCAGAAGGCCGGCGTGCAAAAGGCAAAGCTCACGCAGGTGGTGGACCAGCTGCGCGGCGGCGATGCCGTGAAAGATGCCAATGCCGAAGACAGCCGTCAGGCGCTGTCGAAATACTGCATAGACCTCACCGAGCGCGCCGCCTCCGGCAAGCTGGACCCGGTGATAGGCCGCGATGATGAAATCCGCCGCACGATACAGGTGCTGTCGCGGCGCACGAAAAACAATCCCGTGCTGATCGGCGAACCCGGTGTGGGCAAGACCGCCATTGTCGAAGGCTTGGCGCAGCGCATCGTCAACGGCGAAGTGCCGGAAGGCCTGCGCAGCAAGAAAGTGCTGTCGCTTGATATGGGTGCTTTGATTGCCGGTGCGAAATTCCGTGGCGAGTTCGAGGAGCGCCTGAAGGCCGTCCTCAATGATCTCGCCAAGCAGGAAGGCAATATCATTCTCTTCATAGACGAGCTGCATACCATGGTCGGCGCCGGCAAGGCCGAGGGCGCCATGGATGCCGGTAATATGCTCAAGCCCGCGCTGGCGCGTGGCGAACTGCATTGCGTGGGTGCCACTACGCTGGATGAATATCGTCAGTACATCGAAAAAGATGCCGCTCTTGAACGTCGCTTCCAGAAAGTGCTGGTGGACGAGCCGTCGGTGGAAGACACCATTGCCATCCTGCGCGGCCTGAAAGAGCGTTATGAAGTTCACCACGGCGTGGATATCACCGACCCGGCCATCATTGCGGCGGCCAAGCTCTCGCATCGCTACATCACCGACCGCAAGCTGCCGGACAAGGCCATAGACCTGATCGATGAGGCGGCCTCGCGCATACGCATGGAAATGGATTCCAAGCCGGAGTCCATGGACCGGCTGGATCGCCGTCTTATACAGCTCAAGATGGAGCGCGAGGCGCTCAAGCATGAAGACGATGCGGCCAGCAAACAGCGCCTGCACAAGCTGGAGGAAGACATCCAGCGTCTGGAAAAGGAATACGCCGATCTCGACGAGGTCTGGAAATCCGAAAAGGCCTCGCTCAAGGGCGAGCAGCAGGTGAAGGAAGAGCTGGAAAAAGCACGTATCGATTTCGAGGCGGCGCGCCGTGCCAATGACCTCGAGAAGATGTCACGCCTGCAGTACGCCGTGATTCCGGAGCTGGAAAAGCAGCTGAAGGCAGCGGCTGAGGCCGACAAGCCGGCGCATACCTTGCTGCGCAATCGCGTCACTGACGAGGAAATTGCCGAAGTCGTGGCCAAGGCGACGGGTATTCCCGTGGCCAAGATGCTGGAAGGCGAAAAGGAAAAGCTCCTGCGTATGGAAGACGAGCTGCATCACCGAGTCATCGGCCAGCATGAAGCTGTGGTGGCGGTGGCGAATGCGGTGCGGCGTTCGCGTGCAGGGCTGGCTGATCCCAATCGCCCCAATGGCTCTTTTCTTTTCCTCGGGCCGACGGGTGTGGGCAAGACCGAGTTGACCAAGGCGCTGGCGAATTTCCTCTTCGATTCCGACGATGCCATGGTGCGCATCGATATGTCGGAGTTCATGGAAAAGCATTCCGTCTCGCGCTTGATAGGTGCGCCGCCGGGCTATGTGGGCTATGAAGAGGGCGGCTATCTCACCGAGGCTGTGCGTCGTCGTCCCTATGCCGTGGTCTTGCTGGATGAAGTGGAAAAAGCGCATCCGGATGTGTTCAACATCCTGCTGCAGGTGCTGGAAGATGGCCGTCTAACTGACGGCCAGGGCCGCACCGTGGATTTCCGCAACACCGTCATCGTCATGACCTCCAATCTTGGCTCGGACATCATCCAGAGCATGACGGGCGAGGAGCAGTACGAGGAAATGAAGGAGGCGGTTATGGCCGTGGTGGGCCGGCATTTCCGTCCGGAATTCATCAACCGTATCGACGAGGTGGTGGTTTTCCATCCGCTGGGCGAATCGCAGATCAAGGGTATTGCGGAAATCCAGCTGCAGCGGCTGCGTGGTCGTCTGGCCGACCGCGATCTGCGTCTGGATGTCACGGAGGCAGCGCTGGCACATCTCATCAGTGCCGGTTATGACCCAGTGTATGGCGCTCGCCCTTTAAAGCGGGCCATACAGACGGCGCTGGAAAATCCGCTGGCGCAGCGCCTGCTGGCGGGCGAGTTCGTGGCCGGGGATACCATCCTTGTGGATGATGAACAGGGTCACTTCGCCTTTCATAAAAAGCGCTACCATTGAAGGCGCCGCTGCGAGAAAAGGCCCGGCATTGCCCGGGCTTTTTCTCGCAAGGCCGCTGTTGCAAGAAACCACAAAACTGTCTTTGAGAGCCTGACCGGCAAGGAAAAACCGATGAGCATTCGCGTGCACAAGGCCCCGGTGGGCAAGCTGGCGCAAACGCTGGAAATCGATCCCCATACCCTGATGACCGATATCTCCCTTGCCGAGGGTGGCGATGACCTGGCGCCTGATCCGCATGATCTGCTGGATTCTGCGTTGGCAGCCTGCACGGCACTCACGCTCAAGCTCTACGCCGGGCGCAAGCAATGGCCGCTGGATAATGCGGATGTGCTCATCACACATGAAGAAACGCCGGGGCATTACCGCTTGAACCGGGTAATCAGCCTGAAGGGCGATGCCCTGACGGCCGAGCAACGTGAAAAACTGCTGGAGATCGCCAACAAATGTCCCATACACCGGGTGCTCACGGGTGAAATCACCATTGATACCGTGCTGGCAGGATGAAGTGGGCCGGCGCGGGCTGCTATGATGCCGGCCCGGCCGGCACCAGCCTTCCTCTGGCAGCGGCATTGATTCCGGATAGTGATTCATGGGCGGGCTGAGTTGAGCTCCTTCACCCTGGGCAACAGAACCCTTCCTCTTCCCCTGCTGGATCTGGGGCGCAATCTCTGGGCCGCTTGCCATCTGCTGGTCTTCCGGCGCAGCGCGCTGCGCTGGTTGACGCCCACTCCGGGCAATTTCCTCATCCTGTTGCTGCTCAGCCTCACCACGAGTTTCCTGTTTGATTTCATGAGTGAAGGCTGGCCCGGTGAGTGGTCGCCGGCCGGGGTGGCGGTATATGCGCTGCCGGCCTTCGTGCTGCTGGTATTCGGTCAGATACTGGCTACCCGTCATGGCCTCTGGCGTCTGGGCCTGGCGCCGGCCAGCGCCTGGCTGGCAGCGGACATCCTGCTCGGCCTTGGCCAGAGCCTGCTGCAGTTTGCCGATCAGCAGGACTGGCTTTCGCCCTTGCTGACCCAGCACATTCCGCAGTTCTACAGCCTGCTCTACATCTGGCCCATCCTCGCCGTGGTTTTCGTGTTTACGCGTGCACTGGTCTGGCCCTGGTGGGAGCGCAGTCTGGCTTTCGTGGTTTTGCTGGGGGTGTTTTCCGCCTGGAGCCTGACGTTCAGTGACGAGCGCCTCTGGTATTCCACGGCGCAGGAAGAGGCGAGTGCGGCGCCAGCATCCCGTCTCACTGACGAAGAGGTGGTCTATGCCCAGCCCGAGTTGTTGCAACGGGCACTGGCCAGCCTGACACCGCCGCGTCCTGGCCGCAGCAACTGGTATTTCCTGGGTGTGGGCGGTGCCTATTACCAGAATGTCTTCCGTACGGAAACGGAATCGGTTCGCTCGCTTTTCGATACCCGCTTCGCAAGCTCTGGCCATTCGCTGGTTCTCATCAATAATGACGACAGCGTGTTGCGCCAGCCCATCGCTACCCGTACCAGCATCGCAAGGGCCCTGCAGGCGATGGCGGCGCGCATGGACCGTGAGCGGGACGTGCTCTTTCTCTTCGTGACCTCGCATGGTAGCCAGGACCACGAGATCGAGCTCAATTACTGGCCTCTGGAACTGGCTTCCATCACGCCGGAGTGGCTGCGTGCGACGCTGGACGCCACCGGCATACGCCATCGTGTGATCGTGCTGTCGGCCTGCTATGCGGGTGGATTCATTCCGGCCCTCAAATCGCCGGATACCTTGCTCATTACCGCTGCCGATGCGCAACGCACTTCCTTTGGCTGCTCCGATGACGATGAGTACACTTATTTCGGCCGCGCTTTTTTTGATGAGGCCATGCGCCGTGAATACAGCCTGCACGCCGCTTTCGAGTCTGCGCAAGCCGCAGTGGCGGAGCGGGAGTCACAGGAAGGCTTCGAGCCGTCCAATCCGCAGTGGGAGATCGGCGAGCGCATGGAGGCTGAGCTACCGACGCTGGAAAAGGATCTGTTCCCGCCTGTGCCGTGAGGCAGGTGCGCCTTCATTCGTACCGCCGGTTTTTATCCCGAGACAAGCATGAAAAAGCCGCCCGAAGGCGGCTTTTTCATGTCTCTTGTTTAGCCCTCGCAGAAGGCCTTGATCTGTCGTTGTGTGTCGTCCAGACGCTGCTGCTTTTCTTCGTCCGTGAGAGCACGGACGCTACCATCGGCACCGGTTTCCCTGACGCGGCCACGGCTTTGCATGGCTTCCAGGTTTTCCTTCAGGCTCTTGCAGCGCTCGGCGTACTGTTCCGGCGGTGCCTTGCTTTCATCAGGCTTGGTGGCAGCTTTGTCTTCTTTCTTGTCCGGTTTGCCGGCTTGCGGCTTGGTGGCGGCCTTGTCATCAGTGACAGCATCGGCATCGGTCTGGGCACCGGAGGGCAGGCGGGTCCTGACCTTGACTTCACTGGCCTTGCCGGCCGAGGCGGGAGGAGGTTCTTCCGAGTAATGGGTGACGCCTTGTTCGTCGGTCCATTTGTAGAACTGTGCCGCCATGGCGAGCGGGCTGAGCGCAAATACGGTGAGGCCGGCGGCCAGCAGCTTTGTCATTTTCATGGGTACATATTCCCCGCAGTCCAAGTGCGCCCAACTATACCCGCCGGTCCTGTGCTTGGTAAGGCGCGAGCCGGCAGGCTTGTGTCGTGCTTGACATTTTTTTCATCTGCACAAAAAATCACCGGTTCCCGATGTGGGTGTCAGCACGGTGGTCACCCTCCACTCCGCTGACGCCAGGGCGAAAGCCCTGCCCGGGCCGGCCAAACGCCTGCCCGTCCCCCTGCTTGTAAAGCATCGCCCTGTGCTCCTTCCGGACACGCAAGCGCGGCGATGTCCAGGCCTCCGAACCCGGCAGGCCTGGCAAGTCTGGCCAACCCCATCAAGTGCTCCTGCCGGTGTCGGTAGGGGCCAATCCTCGTGCTAGAATGCGCGGCCTTTTTGCCGACCCCTGCCATGCGGGTGGCGCTGGCTTGGCCTTGCGCTTTTTCAAGGGTGAATCTGTGGAACTCTTATCTGGTGGTGAAATGCTTATCCGCGCTCTTGCTGACGAGGGCGTGGAGTATGTTTTCGGTTATCCCGGCGGCGCCGTGCTCCACATTTACGACGCCATCTTCAAGCAGGACAAGGTCAAGCACATCCTGGTTCGCCACGAACAGGCGGCAGGCCACGCTGCTGACGGCTATGCCCGTTCCACCGGCAAGCCCGGCGTGGTGCTCGTGACTTCCGGCCCCGGCGCGACCAATACCGTGACGGCCATTGCCACGGCCTATATGGACTCCGTGCCCATGGTGGTGCTGTCCGGCCAGGTGCCGTCCACCCTTATTGGCGAAGACGCTTTCCAGGAAACCGACATGATCGGCGTGTCGCGTCCCATCGTGAAGCACAGCTTCCAGGTGCGCAAAGCCGAAGACATTCCGGTCATGGTGAAAAAGGCTTTCTATCTGGCCAGCACCGGCCGCCCC
>JASLCO010000388.1 GCA_030146505.1 Moraxellaceae bacterium | reverse complement strand
GCTGCCGGCGCTGCTGCCACGGGCACAGCAGCAACCGATGGCGCAGGTGGCAATGCTGGTAGCTGGTATGCCAGCTTCAGCACACCCGAGTTGCGCGGTGTCGCCGAGAACAATGGCTGGAAATCACCCGAAGATGCGGTGCGCAACTACGCCGAACTCTCCAAGATGCTCGGCGTGCCCAAGGATCGTCTGCTGAAGGTACCCGAGCGCGACGACGATGCCGATGGCTGGAACGCCATCTATAGCAAACTGGGTCGTCCAGAAAAGGCTGATGATTACGGCTTGGCCCAGCTCAAGAACGCCGATCCGGAATATGCCGCCATGATCAGCAAGATCATGCACGAGAACGGCGTCAGCAAGAAGCAAGCCCAGGCCATCGTCAAAGGCCATTCGGAATTCCTGGATGCCTACATGGCCAAGCAGGAGGCCGACAACAAAGCCAAGATCGAGGCCGAATCGTTACAACTCAAAGGCGAGTGGGGCGATCAGTATCAGGCCACGGTGGAGCGTGGTGGCCAAGCTCTGAAGGAATTGTGGGGCGACCAGGCGGGCGCGATCACCGAAGCCTTGCAGGCCAAGTTGGGTTTTGCGGGTGCGGCCAAGGCCATCGCCAAGCTGGCTGACAAGGCTGGCGAACCTACCTTCCGCCAGAACGGCGCTGGCACGGGCGGCAACAACGGCATAGGTCTGTCGCCGGATGGTGCTAAGGCAGAGATTGCACGTCTCAAGGCCGACCCCGATTTCGTCAAGGACTACGTCAACGGCAATTCGCAGGCGCGTCAGCGCATGAGCAACCTGATGCAGGTCGCCTATCCAGGTGTGCAGCAAGCGGGTGGCGCGAATGCAGGAGGTAATGCATGAGCCAGCACAACCCACCACTCCAGGCCAAGAAAGTCGAGCAACGTGAACTCGGCTTGACAAAGGAACCTTCCGGGGTTGAAATTCGCCTCGAACTGGTAACCACGTGTTACCGTCCAGATCGTACGGCGCCGCAGATTATCGCGCTCGCCAGCGAACTGGAGCAGTACGTTATCAACGGGGAGCCTTCCAAGGTCCGTTGACACCGGGAAAGACCGGCGCATGCCCGCCACGACACGGCGGGTATGCCCAGGGTCCGAAAGGGCAGCCCAGGGCGATACCAACCCTTGGCTTCCTTTCGGAGATGGGCTCATGAGCACCAACCTTCCCAACTGGTACGTCAACCAGTACAGCACCAACATTGCGCTGCTCTCGCAGCAGATTCCCGCCCGCTTTCTACGCACGGTCAGCACCGGCACCCATGTCGGTAAGCAGGCCTCGCCAGTCGATCAGATCGGTGCGATCGCCGTCCTACCGGTGCAGTCGCGCTTTGCGCCAATGGGCCGCGTGGATGCATTGCTGACCCGTCGCTGGGTCTTGCCAGCGCCCGCGCAGTTGCCGCAGTTGATCGACTCGTTCGATCTGCTCGACATCATCACGGACCCGAAGTCCAAGTATGCGCAGAACTCGGTCGCCGCCTTCAACCGCTTCAAGGACGACCAGGTCATCGCGGGTTTCCAGGGCACCAACTACACCGGCCAGCAGGGCACCACGGGCGTCAACTTCGGCAGTGGTGTTACCACCACGGTGCCAGGTGCCACGGCTGCCACCGTTTCGGTCAATACCGGTGGCACGGCCTCGGGCCTCAACGTCACCAAGATCCGCACGGCCAAGTCCATGCTGATGCAGCAGGAAGTGGACATCGAAGCGGATGAGCTGTTCTGCGCCATCTCGGCCATCGACCACAACTACCTGCTCAACGAAATCCAGATCGTCAGCGACCAGTACAATGGCGACGCCTACGTGCTCAACAAGAAGGGCATGATCGAGTCGTTCCTGGGCTTCAACTTCATCCACTCCGAGCGTATGGGCTCCGGCACGGACGATCAGTCCGGCACCAGCCGCATCGTGCAGGCGTGGGCAAAGTCGGGCCTGTACCTGGGCATCTGGCAGGACACGATGACCCGTATCAGTCAGCGCGAAGACCTGGAGGGCATTCCGTGGCAGATCTACGAATGGGGCCAGTTCGGCGGTACGCGACTGGAAGAAGTCAAATGCGTGTGGATTTGGTGCCGGTAATCCGGCTCCTTTCCCCTAACCTTTCGGAGAGATTGCCATGTCTGTCGTCAATCAGTTGTCGAATGCGCTCACCGCGTTCTCGACCAACACGCAGGTTTCCTCGTTCACCACGCTGGGCGATTCGGTTGAATCGGTCGGTTTTGCCCCGGTGGCCACGGCGGATTCGATCGGCTCGACCTACCGCCTGGTCCGCGTCAAGTCCAGCTGTCGCGTGTGCTCGCTGTTCGTGGTCAACGATGCGCTCACCTCCTCGGCGTTCAACATCGGCCTGTACGTGCCCAATGGCGGCGCAGCGGTCAATGCCACGCTGTTTGGCTCGGCTGTGTCGCTGGCTTCGGCCGGCCGCTCGGAGCTGCTGACCGGCGCCATCACCGCCGCCAACATCGAAAAGCGCATCTGGGAATTGCTGGGCCTGTCCAAGGACCCGTATACGGACTACGACCTCGTGTTCACCACCACCACTGCAGCCACGGCGGCTGGCAATCTGGCCATCCGCTGCCTGCAGGTTTACTGACACCTCGCCGCCGCTTGCCGCCCTCTTTCCGGAGGGCGGTCTTTTTCGGAGTCACACTCATGGCACAACGCACTCTTTCCATCGGTGAAATCGGCATGGCAGGCGATGTCGTGCTGGGCGCCGGCTCAAGCATCGGCTCCAACGCTGTGCAGGTCACCATCGACACCACCAACTGCGACAGCAAGGAAACCGCCCGCAAGATGCTGGAAGTCATCCGCGATCGTCTGCTGATGGTGAACTGGCCGGACGTCACCTAAGGGGTTTGCCATGGCGCTGGCCTCTCAGGTCGATGTTTGCAACTACGCCATGACCATCCTTGGCGAGCAGCCGATCACGTCGCTGCTCGACAACACGGCCCGCGCACGGGCGCTCAATGCGATCTACCAAACCCAGCGCCAGGCTGAAATCACTGGCCATTTCTGGAACTTCTCGATCAAGCGCGTCCAGCTTCCTTCCTTGACGACAGCGCCGCTGTATCAGTTCACGCAAGCCTATCAGCTGCCACCGGACTTCCTGAAGATCATTGATGTGGGTAATCAGTACCCGTCGATCGATCTGTCGGACTACATCGGCTCGGATGATTCGCAGTGGGCGATCGAGGGCAATACGATCACCTGCAACTACGCACCACCCATGTACCTGCGCTATTGCGCGGACATTCCGGACGAAGGCAAGTGGGACCCGTGCTTCGTGGTGGCCTTTGCCTGTCGCTTGGCCGCTATGAGCGCGGAAGCGATCACGCAGAACACCGCCAAATGCCAAAAGGCCGCCTCGCAGTACAAGGAGGCGCTGATGAATGCCGTGCGCGCGGATGCCATGCAGATCCCGCCCAAGAAGCCGAACGACGATACCTGGATGATTTCCCGCATCAATTGGTGAGCGCTATGCCTCTTTCGATCAAACAACCCGACCAATCCCATCCCACCCAGGTGGCAACCGTCAACGGCATCAACATGCCATTGGGATTCATCACGTTCTCGTTGACCACGGCACAATTCCTTCCGACAATTGCTTCCGGGGCCAATTACGCCTTGATCCAGGTACAAGGCGGTGCCTTGAACTGGCGCGATGATGGGGTAGCTCCTTCCGCCTCCACTGGCATGACCATTCCGAGCGGCGGTGAGCTGGTCTACAACGGCACGCTATCGGCGCTGCAGCTCTGCTCGCAGAGCGGAACGGTGACGGTCAACATCTCCTTTTACGGATGAGACGGCCATGCCCTACACGAACTACAATACGCAGTCATCGGTCGTCAGCAGCAACAGCAGCCAGAACGCCGTGGGCGGTAGCCCGGGTGGCCTTGCGCAGACTTTCGTGGGTTGTGCGTTTACCGGAACTTCCCAGGTAACGACCAGCGGCACCAGCGCCTCGTCATGGGTGCCTTCGGGCAAAGGCACGCTGACCTTGCCGGCAAACTTCCTGGTCGCTGGCAAATCGATTCGCCTGACGGTATATGGCCTGCTGGTCACAGCAGCGACCCCAGGCACGGTCACGTTGGCCTATTCACTGGGTTCTAGCTCGATCATTGCATCGGGCGCGCAAGCGCCCACCGCGTCACTGACGGGCAACGTCTTCAAGCTGGAAATCATCCTCACGTGTTTGACGACCGGAAGTTCCGGTACCGCGGCGGCGACGGCCTCTCTGCAGTACGTAGGGACTTCGGGAGTCGAGACCAGTCTCTA
>JASLCO010000046.1 GCA_030146505.1 Moraxellaceae bacterium | reverse complement strand
ATGGGCGAGACGGAAGCGCCGGCCTATCAGCATGCACTGGTTGCCGAAGACCTGTTTCACCTGTTCCGGCGTGGCATTGGTGGCCACGTCAAAGTCCTTGGGATGCAGGCCCAGCAGCAGGTCACGCACCCCGCCGCCAACGAGAAAGGCCTGGTAGCCGTTGTCTTTCAGTCGGTAGAGCGTCTTGAGGGCAGCGCTGCTGATGTCGCGGCGCGAAACGGGATGCTGGTCGCGGGGGATGATGACCCGCTCCAGCCTGACGGGGGTCGCAGCGGGTTTGCCACGCAGGCGGTTGATCAGGGCTTTGATCATGAACAGGCGGGACTCACCGGCCGATGGGAAGCCGCGGATGATAGCAAGGGGGCGATGGCCTTGGCAGCAGGGATTTCCGGGAAGCAGATAGAAGTACGGGAGGCCTGGGCCTCCCGTATGCGCTGAACATCGCTTGTTCTATCTGGCATTGCCGAATGTTGTTGTGTTCTTCTTTTTGCTTCCGGCCTTTGTTGTTGTTTTTGGCCGCCAGCGCCTGGCTGTTCTTCTTTTTGTTGCAGTTCTTCTTGTTTTTGGGCTGCTGGTCTCTGCTCTATCGGGTCAGGTTCAGCTATGAAGCCTCCTGGTCATAGCTGAACCATCCCTTTCCACCCTGCCGTTATCCGCCTGCTCTGTTTTTGTTCTTCTTGTTCTTCTTGTTTTTATCGGGCTGTGCGGACAGCGACTGCGCACTTGTTTTTGTTGTTTGCGCCCTTTCCCTATAGCAGGCGGCGTGCCAACTTTCTTATTTCTTTAAAAGTATTTTTAAAACAATGGCTTGCGATTATTTCCCGAAAGGCCGTTGCGGGAATTACTGAGCGGGGTAACAGCTTGTGGGGTAGGCCTGTAACGCTTCGTGTAGCTGCGTAACACCCTGTTATCGGCGGTGAGCGCCTGTGAAGGCCCGGCTCCTGGCGAAACCGCTATTCCTCGTCGCCGGGTTCAAGGTCGGCTGCTGCATCACTGTCACTGCCGGTCTTGCGGCGTGGAATGCCAAGGCGCTGGCGGCGTTCCCACAGCGATTTGCGGCTGATGCCCAGCTTCTGGGCCAACTCGGTCTCGGACATGTGCTCCTGGTGTTCCAGCACGAAATGCTGGAAGTAATCCTCCAGCGAGAGCCCGGCGGGCGGTTCGTTGCTGGAAGCCGTGCGGCCGCCGGTACGGGTGGGCGTGGGCTCCTTGCGTACATGGTCTATGGCCAGGTGCTCGGGGCCTATTTCTTCGGATTCGCAGAGGATGGCAGCGCGCTCTATGGCGTTTTCCAGTTCGCGCACATTGCCGGGCCAGGGGTAGTTGAGCATGGCTTCGTGCGCTTCGGCGCCGAAGTGCAGCGGGCCCACGCCCAGGCGCTGTGCGGTGCGGGCCAGCAGGGTTTCGGCCAGCTCCAGGATGTCGTCGCCACGCTCGCGCAGCGGCGGCAGCAGCAGTTCCACCACATGCAGGCGATAGAAAAGGTCCTCGCGGAAACGCCCTTCACTGGCCAGCTTCCTGAGGTCGCGGTGGGTGGCTGCCACAAGGCGCACGTCCACATGCTTGGCCTGGGTGGAGCCTATGCGGCGGATTTCCTTTTCCTGTAAAAGCCGCAGCAGGCGCGCCTGCGCTTCCATGGGCAGCTCGCCGATTTCATCGAGGAACAGGGTGCCGCCGTCGGCCGCTTCCACCAGTCCCTTGCGGCTGGCCTGGGCGCCGGTGAAGGAGCCTTTCTCGTGGCCGAAGAGTTCGGACTCGATCAGGGTTTCGGGAATGGCCGCGCAATTCACGGAAATCATGGGGCCGCCGGCACGCGGGCTCTGTTCGTGCAGGGCCCGCGCCACCAGTTCCTTGCCGGTGCCGGACTCGCCGCGCACCAGCACCGTGGTGGCCACGGGCGCGACTTTGCGTATGCGGTTGAACACGTCCAGCATGGCCGGACAGGAGCCGATCATGCCGGTGGTGGGATAGCTCCTGGCGACTTCCTGTTTCAGTGCTTCGTTCTGGGCCTTGAGGGCGCGCTCACGCAGCACGCGTTCTATGGCCATGAGCATTTCGTCGTGGTCGAAAGGCTTGGAGATGTAATCCACCGCTCCCTGTTTCATGGCCTCCACCGCCGCCTTGAGGTTGCCGAAGCTGGTCATGATGACCACCGGCGTCGGCCGTGCACGTTCGATCAGCACGGTGCCGGGTTCGCCCGGCAGGCGCACGTCGGTGATGACCAGATCAAAGTCTTCGAGGTTGTAGCGCTCCGTGGCATCACTGACCGAACCGGCTTCGCTCACGGTATAGCCATGCCGCTCCAGCAGGCGCTTGAGGCTGGAGCGGATGAGGGCTTCGTCTTCAACGATAAGAATGTGACTCATGCTGTTCTCTTGGGTGAAACGTGAGCTCGCCTGCGGCATCGGGTGAAACGTGAATCGTGAAAAGCCCCATGGCCCATGCCGTAGAAGCGGCTTCAGCCGCGAACCTCATGTGCATCAGCCGGGAAGCTCTGCGCAAAGGGTTCGCTGTTCTCTTGGGTGAATCGTGAATCGTGAAAAGCCGCGGTGAGCCTGTGTTTTTTACGATTCACGTTTCACGCCCCTCACTGTCTCCGGATTTCCACATCATCCTGCCAGGCCGGCAGCATGATCTGCACGATCACGCCATTGCCCTGATCGTAGTCGGCTTTGTCGATGAGTTGAATGCGGCCTTCGTGTTCTTCCACGATGCCATGGACGAGGGCGAGGCCAAGGCCGGTCCCCTTGCCGGTTTCCTTGGTGGTGACGAAGGGCTCGAACAGGGCATTGCGGATATCGCCGGTGGGCAGGCCACTGCCCGAATCCTCGATTTCAAAACGCACGCGCGGGCCGTGCGTGGTGGCGCGGGCGATGATGGCGCTGCCCTTGGGGCTGGCGTCGCGGGCATTGCTGAGCAGGTTGATGAAAACCTGCGAGAGGCGCTGGTGGTCGCCGGGCACCAGCGTGCCGGGCTTGCATTCATTGCGGAAGACATGGTCGCGCCCTTCCGGGCCCAGTTGCAGCAGCTGTATCGCTTCTTCCACGGCGGCATGCAGGTCCACCGGCACGCGGTGGGCGCGCTGGCTGTCGGCGCGGGCGAAGCCCACCAGGGATTGCACGATGCGCGAGATGCGCTGCGTCTGCTCGAGGATTTGCGAGCTGGCGTCGCGTATGTCCGGTTCCTGGTATTCCACTTTCATGTTCTGCGCCAGGCAGGCAATGCCGGTGACGGGATTGCCGATTTCATGCGCCACACCCGCCGCAAGGCGGCCGATGGAGGCGAGCCGTTCGTTGTGCGAGACGCGCTGCTCCAGGCGGTGCAGCTCGGAAATGTCTTCCACCACGATCACCTGCGAATCCGGGTGGCCGAGGCTGTCGCCCTCGCTGATGACGGCGCGGTTGAGGCTGACCCAGCGCGTCTCGCCATGGCTTTCCACCGGCTTGCGGTAGACATGCGCCGCCGGCCCGTGCAGGAACTCGAAAAACAGTTCGCGCCAGGGAGAGGGCAGGCTGGCCAGGCGCGAGCCGATCACTTCCTCGTCGCTGATGCCGGTGAGGCTCATCATGGCGTGGTTCCACGAAAGGATTTCCAGGTCGCGGCCCAGCGAGCAAACGCCGATGGGCAGGTCGAGCAGGGTCTGGCGATGGAAGCGGCGCAGCGAATCCAGCTCGGCCGCCAGGCCGGAAAGGCGGTCGCGGTATTCCTCAAGGCGCGATTCGATGTAGTGGATGTCTTCCGAGCCCTCGGCCTCGGTACGCACCTTGTAGGGCAGGTGCTGGTCGAGGATGTCCTGTGCCACCGACGGCCCCAGCAGGCCGGAGAGATTGGATTCGATCTGGTCGCGCAGGCGGCGCAGGCTATAGGGCCGGGTTTCGCTGGGATGCACGCCGAGATCGTTCATGGCCATCTGCACTTCGCGTTCGGCGGTGATGCGGCCCAGCGGTTCCGAAAGCCCGCGCACGAAATCACCGATGCTGGTGGCGGAAAGCTCCCAGCGGTAGGGGCGGCGCAGATTGTCCACCGAACAGGTATTGGCGGCGATCTGCTCGCTGGCAGTCTGCGTGCCCAGCAAGGACACGACAATGCCCACCAGCGCGTTCACCAGCGTGGCGCCCATGCCCACCGTCTGCCAGTAATCGGTGTTGTCGGTGAAGGAAACGGTGAGCCAGCTTTGCGTGGGCAAAAAGCGCAGTTCCACCAGATAGGGAATCACCAGCATCACGAACCACAGCAGCATGCCCACCGAAAGCCCGCTGACGAAGCCGAGCCGGTTGGCGCGCGGCCAGAACAGCACGCCGATGAGGCCGGGCGCGAACTGCAGCGTGGCCACGAAGGTGAGCATGGCCATTTCCGTCATGCTGTGGCGCTCGTCCAGCAGCATGTAGACAAGAAAGGCCATGAGGATGAGGCCGACGATGAGGCTGCGCCGCACCCACAGGATCCAGCGATAGATGTTCTGCTCCGGCCGTGGCTGGTAGACCGGCAGCACCAGGTGGTTCAGCGCCATCGACGCCATGGCCAGCGTGCTGACGATGATGATGCCGGACGCCGCCGCGAGACCGCCCACGAAGACCAGCAGCGGCAGCCAGCTCGTGCCCGAGGCCAGCGCCACGCCCAGCGTGAAGTAGTCGGGATGCAGGCCGAGGTCCAGCTTCACGCCGGCCCAGAGCAGGATGGGCACGGCCAGTGCCATGCAGATGAGGTAGAGCGGCAGGCCCCAGCTCGCGGTGAGCAGGGTGCGCGGATTGAAGTTCTCGGTGAAGGTCATCTGGTACATGTACGGCATGACCACGGCCGAGAAGAGGAAGGAAATGATGAGGCTGTGCCAGAAACCGCCCTTGAGCGGGTCGTAGAGCATGTGCAGCGCCTCGGGATTGGTGGTGAGCCAGGTATTGAGGCCGCTGCGTCCGCCCAGCACGCCATGCCAGGCAAACCAGCCGGCGCCGGCAATGGCCAGCAGCTTGATCAGCGATTCCACCGCAATCGCCACCACCAGGCCTTCATGTTTTTCACGTGGTGAAAGATGGCGCGCGCCAAAGAGCACGGTGAAGGCCATGATGACGCCGCAGAACACCAGTGCCAGCCACTGGTGGCGTATGTCCGGCGTGAGGATCTGCGCGGAATCGGCCACCGCGCGAATCTGCAGCGCCAGCAGTGGCATCATGCCGACGATCATGGCCAGCGTGGTCAGCGAACCCACTGACTGGCTGCGGTAACGGTAGGCAAAAAGATCGGCCAGCGAACCCAGCTGGTAGGTTTTCGCCAGCCGCAGCACCGGCGCCAGCAAGACCGGCGCCAGCAGGAAGGCGCCGGAAATGCCCAGATAAAAGGCCAGGAAGTTGTAGCCGGAGTGCCGCGCGAAACCCACCACGGCATAAATGCCCCAGGCACTCACGTACACGCCCAGCGACAGCACATACACGGCCGGATGCCGCACCCAACGCACGGGCACGAGGCCGGACTCGCTGATATAGGCGACGATAAACAGCAAGAAAAGATAACCGACGCCCAGCGCCAGCAGTTCACCGGGGCTGAAGGTCATGGCCGGACAAGACTCCGGTGCGGGGTGGAATTACTGCGCCACATCATTGAGGTCGCGGCTCTTGCCTATCCAGAAGCTGAAGCCGATCAGCACCAGCCAGATGAGGTAGGGGCGGTACCAGGCCGTGCCACCTTCGCTCCACCACTCGATGATGGCTGGCGAGAGCAGAAAGGCGCCGGCAATGAAGAGCAGGACAAGGCGGTCGATATACATGGCGGCGGGCCGGGCGGGAGATGCCGTGCAAGGTAGCAGCGCGCCATGTCGGCGCCAAGCCTGCAAGCCGGCGTATGGGTGCTGTTCTACTTCGTCGCGTGATTTTTCTTGAGAGTGATTCTTGTCTTGCCAGACGAGCCGGCCTTGGGAGATAAGAGGACTTTGCACGAAAGTGCCTGTCAGGGCCGCTTGTTCCGGTCCCGGGTCATGATGGCCTGTCTTTGTCGGGGGATGCCATGAGGTTGGGTAAGGTGATGCTCGCTGCTGCGATGCTGATGTCGGGAGTGGTGCTGGCGGATGATGCCTATCTGCGTCTGCGCTGTGAGGGTGAAGCGGCGGGGGCGATGGTCAGCATCAATGGTGTGAAGAAAGGGGAATGCCCGATTGATCTTGCCATTCCTGAGGGGGACGTGAAGCTCAGCGTACGCAAGAGCATTGATGAGTACAGTTACAAGCTCTACGAAAAGAACATGCTGCTCTCGGCAGGCTCCATGAAGCGTGAAACCGTGACACTAGGCCCTCTGTTGTTCACACCGGAAGGGCAGCGTATCGAGGATGAGCGCCTTGCCAGGCAAAGAGCCGAGATGATGGCTGAGATGGAGGCCAAGGCTGCCCGTGAGGCACAAGCCAAGGCCGAGGCCGATGCGAAGGCGGCCGCATTGGCCGAGCAGCAGCGGCGTGCGGCTGAAGAAGAGGCCAAGTACGGTGAAGTTGATAACTACCTGAAGATCCTGAGCAGTCACAGAGACGACGTCAATCCCTTCACATGGA
>JASLCO010000040.1 GCA_030146505.1 Moraxellaceae bacterium | reverse complement strand
TTCTGGATTAAGCCGGATTCACGGATGGCACCAGCCATGCGCCGGGGAATTATGTTATCGAGGGTGCTTTCGTAGATAATTGACATTGCCTTCGAAGTAGCGGCTTCAGCCGCGAACAACCATCCGGTTCGCGGCTGAAGCCGCTCCTGCGAAGGCATTGTCACTTCTCTACGAAAGCACGCTCGATCACATAATTCCCCGGCGCATGGCTGGTGCCTTCCGTGAATCCGGCTTCATCCAGAATCTCCACCAGTTCTTTGAGCATGGCGGGGCTACCACAAATCATCACGCGGTCCGTTTCCGGATTCAGCGGCGGCAGGCCGATATCGCTGTAGAGCTTGCCGCTGCGCATCAGGTCCGTCAGACGGCCCTGGTTGTGGAAATCTTCACGCGTCACCGTGGGGTAGTAGATCAGCTGGTTCTTCACCAGCTCGCCGAAAAACTCATTGTCCGGCATGTCTTCGCGGATGTGCTCCATATAGCCCAGCTCGCTCTTCCAGCGCACACCGTGCGTAAGCACGATCTTCTCGAAAGCTTCGTAGAACTCGGGATCGCGGATCACGCTCATGAAGGGCGCAAGACCGGTGCCGGTGGAAAGCAGGTAAAGATTCTTGCCGGGCAGCAGGTTGTCCATGATGAGCGAGCCCGTGGGCTTGCGGCCCACCAGCAGGGTATCGCCCACTTTCAGGTGCTGCAGGCGCGAGGTCAGGGGACCGTCCGGCACCTTGATGGAATAGAACTCGAGGTGGTCCTCGTAGTGTGCCGACACCACGGAATAGGCGCGCATCAGCGGCTTGCCATCCACCATCAGGCCGATCATCACGAATTGCCCGGTCTTGAAGCGCAGGGCGGGATCACGCGTGGTGGTGAAGCTGAACAACGTGTCATTCCAGTGGTGGACACTCAGGACTTTTTCTTCGGCAAAGGCGGCCATGGCGGGTCTCGCTAGGGGTCGGGGTGGTCGGACTGTGTCTGACAGGCTGCGCTTTTTATCAGGGCGGACTTATCAGCACAAATACATATTGCTTATGAATTGATGCGGCTTGGCTTATAAGCGCCGGCCTGTGATCTCCAGGCGGCCGCGCGGGCGGCTCAGGTTTTTACCGGGGGCAGGGGCGTGGCGCCAAGGGTCATATAGGCCGTAATCATGTCGGCCAGGCCATCTATCACCGTTTCGGTGCCAATGCGGCTGCCCTGCTGGCTGACGGTGCGGATGAGGGTGAAGAGCGCGCTGTTGTAGGTGATGTAAAGGCGCACGGGCAGGTCGCGCACCGGGTATTCCAGCTGGTGCTGCAGGAAATACATGCGGCCGGTCTCGAAGAAATAACGCTCCAGCACATCGGCAATGCGGTTCACCGGCAGGCGGTGCCAGTTGCGTGCCAGTTCCAGGTAGAGGCCTTCATTACTGTGCATGAAGTTGGCCGTGAGCGTGAGGGCGATCTTGGTGGTTTCGCGCAGGCTGAGGCTGGGTGCGAGCGCGGCCTGCTGGTCCAGGATGTGGGTGAGGTCACCAATGAGCTTTTCCAGCAGGGCGCCAATGAGTGCGTCCTTGTCGTCGAAGTATTGATAAAGTGAGCCCACGCTTACGCCGGCAGCCTCGGCAATGGCGGGTGTGGTGGTGCCGTCCAGGCCGCGCTGGGCGATGACCCTGGCGGTGGCTTCGACCAGGGCCTCCACCATCTGGCGGGAGCGTTCTTGCTGGGGTTTTTTGCGCATGGGCTTTCCGGGGCAAGGGCTGATGCGTTTGTCCGCAATCAAAGGCCGCTACTGCTGGCGTCATCTTTGAAACGGAGGCTATGCGTCTTGTGCGTTCCCGACGCACAAGACGGCCCCCTCATCCATGAGGGGGCAAATGCGAATTGAATGCGAATACATATTCGCATTAAGGTGGCGGTCATCACAAGTCCCACAGGCCGCCTTGCGGCCCGGAGATAAAGAAAATGGCCGTGCTCTCCCTGGCGCCTGCCCACGTTCGCCACATCAAGCAATCCATGCCCGGCAGCGCCGGCCTGCCCCTTATCGGTCACACCCTCGACATGCTGGGCGATCCGCTGGAAAACGGCCTGCGCATGACCAACTCGCTGGGCCCGGCCTATTGGGTCGATGCCTTTGGCCGTACCTTCGTGAACCTGATCGGTCCGGAGGCCAACCAACTGGTGCTGCGCAACCAGGGCGACATTTTTTCCAACCACAAGGGCTGGGATTTCTACATCGGCAAGTTCTTCCATCGCGGCATCATGCTGCTGGATTTCGAAGAACACCGGCATCACCGCGGCATCATGCAGGCCGCCTTCAAGCGCCAGGTGCTGGTGCAATATCTGGAACGCATGAACCCCGCCATCGAGCAGGGCATCAGGAAATGGAAGACCGGCCGCAATTTTGAAGTGCTGACTTCCATCAAGCAGCTCACCCTGGATATCGCCACCGACATCTTCATGGGTGAAAAACTCGGCCCCGAAGCCGACAAGATCAACAAGGCTTTCGTGGATTGCGTGCGTGCCGGCACGGCGCTGGCGCGCTTTCCCCTGCCCGGTGGCCGCTGGAAAAAAGGCCTGGACGGCCGTCGCGTGCTGGAAGATTTCTTCCGTGCCCGCATTGATGAAAAGCGCCGTCATCCGGGTGAAGACCTTTTCTCCCGCCTCTGTCAGGCCGAGGACGAGATGGGCCGGAAATTCAGCGACGACGATGTGATCAACCACATGATCTTCCTCATGATGGCGGCGCACGATACCTCCACCATCACGCTCACCACCATGTTCTACCAGCTGGCCAAGCATCCGGAATGGCAGGATCGCCTGCGCGAGGAATCGTTGCGTATGGGCAAGCAGGATGTGCAGCACGAAGACCTGGACAAGCTGGTGGATGCCGGCCTCGTGATGAAGGAATCGCTGCGCATGATTCCGCCGGTGCCCGGCATCCCGCGCAAGACTGTCAAAGATGTGGAGTTCAAGGGCTATCTCATTCCCGCCGGTACCATGCTCACGGTATCGCCCATGCTCACGCATCGCCTCAAGGAATGGTGGGCGGCGCCCGACCAGTTCGACCCGGAGCGTTTCAGCGAAGAGCGCATGGAGCACAAGAAACATATGTACCAGTACGTGCCTTTCGGCGGCGGCGCGCATATGTGCATAGGCCTGCATTTCGCCGAAATGCAGGTCAAGGCCGTGTTGCACCATGTGCTGCTGCGCTACCGCTGGAGCGTGGCCGACAATTACGAAATGCCCGTGGATTACACCTCGTTGCCGGTGCCTGCCGACAAGCTGCCGGTGAAGCTGGAGCGTTTGTAGGCTCCAGGTGTCTGGTACGCAAAAAGCCCGCATTCGTGCGGGCTTTTTTTTGCGAACTATATCCGTGGCAAACGCAAGGCGCGTCATTCCCGCTTATCAAGGGCATGCCAGAGGTCAGGCCTGTAAATCCTTTTTGTGCGCCTTGCCCCATGACATTCAAAGCCGGTTCGGCATGACTGCGTGCGCAGACAGCTGTGCATGCAGTTTTTCAGTGGCGTTTCTCGGCCTGTTCATCCCGCACCTCGTTTTCGCCCTGCGGCCCGTGCCGTTGCGAAGGCCCCGGCGCCGGATTCGCCACATACTGGTTGAGTTTCATATTCCCGTTCACCTCGCTGGCTTTCTGCAGGAGATCCTTCTTCTCTTCCGGCACCGTGGTGTTTTTACGGTCTTCCTCATCCCGTCGGCGCAGATAGTCTTCCTGTAGGGCACTGGCTGAATGCCCACGGCTCCGCGGACTGCCCTCGTCCATCAGCTTGTCCCAGGCGTGCTGCAGGGAGGATTTGAAATGCTGCCATTGCTGTGCGATCTGCTGGCTCATGCGATGCGTGTCCATGACGGGTCTCCTTCATGTGGATCAACTTCATGTGGGTCAACCATGCGTCATGCCATTTTCACGGCTGGCCCGGCTCCCGCGTGCAAGAGTTTTGCTGTGGGTGCTGTGCCCGGATGTGGCGATATGTGCAGCGTATGCAAGGTTTGTAGCTGCCTACCCGGATTTCGTTTCACTTCATCCGGGCGGGGCTTGCGGGCTCGTCCTTCTTTATCAGGAGCAGAACAAGACGCCGTGTCAGCGGCGCCAATAACAGCACCACAGGAAAGGCCACCGGCCATGCAGTGAGCCAGGCGCCCAGCCACAGCCCGGCAAAACCGGCAACCGGGCCGCTTGTCTTTAGCGTGGAAAGGCCGGCGACGACCAGCGACATCAGGCCGGAAAGGAAAAAGCCGAACAACACGGGCTCGAATCGTTTCGGAATCATGATGATCTCCTGTGGGTGTGCGTTCAGTGGCAAAGCCGCATCAGGCTGGCCGAGAAATTCCGGCCAAACAGCCGCGCTGTCTTGAGATCGCCGGGCGTGAACGAATCGGCCGTGGTGGAGTGTCCTGCCTGCGCCATGGCGCCCGTCCATGAGCCGAGCCGCTTGGCAGCTTCGTTTTCGGGCACGCCCCTGTGCTGCTCGGGCAGCACGGGATTGCCGACCCAGAGCATCCCGTGCTGCATGGAGAAGACCATCATCGCCAGCAGCGTGGATTGTTTGTCGCCTGCCGGCAGCGCCGACACCGTGAATCCCGCCGCCAGCTTGCCGGCGAGTTTCTGCTGTTGCCAGAGGCGGCCAGTGGCATCCATGAAGGATTTGAAAACGCCCGAGACGCCCCCGAGATAGGTGGGCGAGCCCCAGATGAATCCATCGAATGTTGTCAGGGCATCGGGATTTGCGGTGATGTCCTCGGCACGCAGCAGGCTGACATTCACCTCGGCAATGCTGCTGGCGCCTTCCACCACCTGCTGCGCGAATGCTTCGGTATGGCCGTGGCCGCTGTGATAAATGACGGCGATGTTTTTCATGATGTTCTCCGTTGAAGAATCAGGGGGTATTTCAGAACAGCGCAGCGCTGGCGAGAGCGGCCAGATACAGCCCCAGGCCGAATACGCTGTGGTTGAAGAAACTCCTGATGCGGTTGCGCCAGGGTGTCGGCGTACGCGAAGAGGCGATGCCGGCGCCCATGGCGGGCTGCATCACGAACAATGGCGCCACCACCGTGGCCATGCCGGTGAACAGGGCCGGCCACAGGCTGGGCGCGCGCGTCCAGTCCACGCCGGCCATCGCTACCAGCAGTGCTGCGAAAGCGATGCCGATGCCGTAATGCGCCAGCCAGCCGAGCAGCAGCTCATGGGCAATGGCGGGCGATTTCGCGATGCTTTCGTGCTTCCAGCGTCCTTTCGGCAGGTGACCCACCCAGCGGCCGAGCAGAGCGAAGTTCAGGCCGGGGATGCCCAGCCGTTTGAGCAGCAGCAACCAGATATCCATCACCAGGGTGGCGCCGGCACCGATGAGGATGGTGCGGAGCAGGAATTCGGTCGTGATCGTCATGATGCAGTCCTCGCTGGCTTGATCTCGTGGGGCGATGACAGGACGATACGACTTCAAGTCAACTTGAGGTCAAGGGGTGTGGGCATGGATATCGCGGAAGTGGCAAAGCGCTCGGGCCTGCCGGCCTCCACGCTGCGCTTTTACGAAGAGAAAGGGCTGATCCGCTCCATAGGCCGGCAGGGCCTGCGCCGCGTGTTTGCCGAGGATGTGCTGGACCAGCTGGCGCTGGTGGCCCTGGGCCGGGCGGCAGGATTTTCACTGGAAGACATTGCGCAGATGTTCGCGCCCGACGGCCGGCCCAGCATCGACCGCCAGCAACTGGTCGCCAAGGCCGATGAACTGGACCGCATGATCGTGAAGCTGCGCGCCATGAGCAAAGGCCTGCGTCATGCCGCCGTGTGCCGCGCCCCCAGCCATATGGAGTGTCCGTCTTTCCAGAAGCTGATGAAGGCGGCAGCAACGGGCTCCATCAAGGCCGTGCAGGAAAAAGCCGTCAAGCGTTGAGGTGTGCGGTGGCCAAAGGATGGGCCTCCTTCAGTGGCCCCGCTTGCTGCCTCTGTCCATGCAGGGGAGGCCTGTTTTCTTCAGCGCTGCTTGACTTGGCGGCGTGGGCTGTCACTATCGCCGCCGCATGCCGCACAGGCAGAAAGCTTTCTTGCTTCGTTCTCGCTCTTGCCAGTCCGTCCAGTCCGTCTTTACCTGTACTGCTCCGCACTTCCCGGGCATTGCCCGATCACTGTTCTAAAAAAGGTTCAAATATCATGGCTACCGGCACGGTTAAGTGGTTCAACGACACCAAGGGTTTCGGCTTCATTACTCAGGACGATGGTGGCGAAGACCTGTTCGCGCACTTCTCTGAAATCAAGGCTGACGGTTTCCGTTCGCTCACCGAAGGTCAGAAGGTTTCCTTCGACGTGACCCAGGGCCAGAAGGGCAAGCAAGCCTCCAACATCCGCCCTGCGTGATGCTTCTGGTTCAGAAAAAAGCCCGGCTATGCCGGGCTTTTTTTATGCGCGTAAAAAGAGCGCTTATTTGCAGTCCTTATAGGACCAGTCCGTTTTTCCGTAGGTATTGTTCTGTATGGCCTGGGTATTGTTCTGAATGCACTTGCTGCGATCCTGGTATTCCTTGTTGCGCTGGTCCTCGGTTTTGCCATCGCTGTAGAGGTTCTGGATGCGGCGCATATTCGCAGCCTCTGCCGCCGCATTACTGCGCTCCAGGGCGACTCGTGCGGCGCGGCGCATTTCATCGCAACGGCGGCCACCGTAGCGGCAATACACCTCGGCCTCGTAGCTGTCGGTCGTACCTTCGCGATCAATGCGCGCCACAAAGGCTTGCTGGTCAGCGATAGCCTGCTGGCGTTTGGCTTCGGCCTGCAGGCGCGCGGCCTCTGCCTGGGCCTGACGCTGCTGACGCTCAGCGGCAAGACGCCGCTCCTCTCCCGCCACCCATTTTGCCGCTTCGGCATTGCCGCCATTCGCCGCTGCACGCATGAGTTTGTCTTTTTCAGCCGGCACGCTGCTGCCCACCGCTGCTTGATAGCTCGCGTTCACATGATTTTTGGCGGCCGCTTTCAGATACCACTGCTGCGCGATGCCGCTGTCTTTGCCCGCCCAGTTGCCGGCACGGAAATATTCGCCCAGTTCATACATGGCCTCCGCATCGCCTGATGCACCAGCTGCCTGCAGGCGCAGCACAGTGGCGTCGGTAAGTTGCAGCACGGCTTTGCGGGCCGGCTCGCTGCCCTTGGCGGCGGCTTTGCGATACCACTCCAGCGCGGCCTTATCATCGCCGCTGGCGCGGTAATTCGTGGCGAGCTGCAGCATGGCGTCTGCCGTACCGGTCGCGGCAGCTTTTTGCTGCCAGGCGAGTTTTTCCTGCGGCGTGCTGGCGCGATTGGCCATGGCCAACAGTGCTTCAGGCTGACCGGCTTCGGCCGCTTTTTTCAACCACAGGCTCTGGTCGGCACTGGAGTCAATCTGGCCCATGCCGAAAAGGTTGAGCGGTGCATAGGCGCCACTCAGTGCATACATGGCATTGGCATCGCCTTTGTCGGCCAGCGGTTGCTGCTTCAGGATGGTTGTTGCGCGCTCTTCCAGCGCTCTGGCGCCGGCCACCCATTTGTCATTGGATGAGCCTCCCGGCTTTCCGGTGCGCTTCATGATGTCGGCAGCGCTTTGTGCAAGACGTAGTGCTTCGGCCGGATCGCGAGCCACCGGCAAAGTCTTTTCATTGGCATACAGCGAAAGAAGGGCCAGTCGGTATTGCGAGGCGCCGTCACCCAGCTCCGCTCCTTTGCGTATCCATTTCAACTGGTCTTCCTTGCTGCGGTAATGCTGGTTGCGGTCCTTGTCGTAGTAATTGACGGTCTGCAGCAGGCTGATGGCTTCCAGATTGCCGCCATTGGCCGCGCGTATGCGTTGCGATTCGCTCATGTCCCAGGCGCTTTTCGAGGAAGAGGCACAGGCGGTGAGCAGCAGGCCCAGAAAAAGGCTGCCCACGATGGCGCGTGATGCAGCAGGGAAATGAAAAGCAGGCATGGCCATGGCGTCCTTGTGCTGGCGGAATAGTGGGTGAGTATGCCGAGCTAGGGATAGGGGAGGTCCCCCTCAAACCGGGGTGTAGGGCCATATGTCGGCGACCCGGGCCGTTCGCCGGCGCTGCTCAGGTTCTGGCGGGGGTTGCGGAACTCGCTTTTGCTACGCAAAGACTCAGGCAGTCCTCGCCCTGTTCCCGCCAGCCCCTTCTGTTGCTGTGCTGACAAACGGGATTTGAAAGGCACATGTCGTGGCGCTCGCTGAAGGCAAAAGCAGGTCGAAAAGGAGTGATGCGTAGCGCCACTCCTTTTTATCTCGTCATCCCGGCTAAGGCCGGGACCCATACTGAGTTGCAAATTTCACCATTGCATGGGCCCCGGCCTTCGCCGGGGTGACGAGTATTTTTAAAAGAAATCTGTCGCCCCGGAAGGCTTTAATCCGGGGCCTGCCCGGCCAGAGGATGCGCCCTCTCAAATAAACAACGGGGATTTGAATAGGAATGCATCCGGCGGAAACCCTTCGGGGTTCCGCCCTACGCTTGCTCATCGTGCGGCAGGATGTACATCGGTTACGAGCGTTGGCAACTGCCAAGCTCCACCGGGGGTAACCAGCTTACACATGCCGGAAGACCATGATGAGGTTTGTATAAATGCTGCGCCATTCCAGGCCCAACTTTCTCCTGAATAACAGTCTCCGAGGCCACGCCCTTTCTGGACTGATATTATTTCGCTATCGGTTGATGGGTCACTTGCGATTTCTGTCACGAAGGTTGGGCTGTAGGGAGTGCTCTCATTGACGACCCAATAACCGTACCCTTCGTTGTAAGCTCCACGCCAGCAAAGAGCTGAAGCCAGAAGCTTTGTTTCAGATAGGCGGGTAATAATTATTTCTTCTTGAGTATCTAGCATTCCACAGGTGAGCTCTCCATATTCATTGCCCTCGCGAGAGTCGAGTATGGCTTTCAATATGCCAGGTGAATGCTCTTTAATTGATTTTTCATCATCTTGCTTTGGCTTTGAGAATGGCACCTGGATAACTACAGGTAGCGGCAGCGGTGGGAGTACATTTCCTTCTTCCTGATTTCCTTTGCGAATCAATGCGCCCGGTGAGCCTATCCTTCCTTGAAACTCATCCATTTTCAGGAAAACAGCGGTGGCCCCGCGATCAGAAAGATGCCATTTGGTATCGCCAGCCAGCAATTCTATTTCGCTGTCATGGGTAAGGGCTTTGAGGAGCCCCGTTGTTTGCTCCTGTGTCAGGTCTGCTCTCAGGGTTTTCTGGTCCACGGAGAGAAGGCCAGCGGGTTTGCCATTGATTTTTAGTGTGAGCTTTATGATGGGGGGAAGTTTTTTTAATAACTCCTCCTCATCATAGTCGCCGATGATAAGTTGGCCTGTGACGTTGGTGTGTGGGCCTGCTTTGCGGGTGAACAACACGGATATGGCATGCTCGTCGTTGTCACTTTGGTAGCCTGCTGCCCGGCAGGTTCTTGTGTTGTCGCAGGCAAGCTCCCAGTCATGATGAGAGAAGCGAAGCCCGGCGAGAGGCTGC